>CAYZAH010000055.1:7936-11951 GCA_964475805.1 uncultured Pirellulales bacterium
AATGCGACATAAACCCGGGCATCGCAGAGGAGATCAGGAACGCCGCCCATTCACAGAACCTGACCATCGCCGGCGAGATTGTTTACGATCCGGCTGTGACCAAAGCTCAGATAGCCGGACAGAGCATTGTCGAATACTCAAACGGCCAACTCAGGAGCCAGATCGTATCGCTATGGGAGTTGGTGTCGGAGCAATTGTAAGGAAGTGACAAAAATGGAAAATGTGAAGCATACGTTTTTGGTCTTGAGCGGCAAAGGGGGCGTCGGCAAAAGCAGCATCGCCGTGAACCTGGCGGTCTGGCTTTCGATGCAAGGTAAGAACGTCGGGCTGCTCGACATTGACATCCACGGGCCGAGCGTCCCGAAGCTGTTGCATCTTGACGACGTGAGGATGCAAGCCGAAGGTGACAAGATCATCCCCGTTGTCTACAGTCCCACGCTCAAAGTCATGAGTGTCGGCTTTCTGTTGCGCAGCGACGCAGACGCCCTGATTTGGCGCGGCCCCATCAAACACAACGTCATCAAACAGTTCGTAACGGACGCCTTGTGGGGCGATTTGGACTACCTCGTCACGGACTGCCCGCCCGGAACGGGAGACGAACCGCTGTCCATCGCGCACCTCCTCGGAAAAATCGACGGGGCCATCATCGTCACCACGCCCCAGCAAGTTGCGGTCGTTGACGTGAAAAAGTGCATCACGTTCTGCCGGCAATTAAGCCTGCCGGTCCTGGGCGTGATCGAAAATATGAGCGGCTTTGTCTGCCCGCACTGCAATCAGCAAATCGAGGTCTTTGCAGGCGACGGCGGCCGGGAGATGGCCAAGGACTTCGGCGTGCCGTTCCTGGGCAAAATCCCGATGGACCCTGCGTTGGCGCACGATTGTGACTTAGGCGTGCCATTCGTCGATACCCGCCGCCCGAACCCGACCGCCGAGGCGATGCGTTCAGCGTTCGAGCCTTTACTTAAGATTGATAGTGGAAAGGAAACACAATGAAAATCGCAATCCCAATAACCAACGGAACACTTTCAGCCCACTTCGGCCATTGCGAAGAGTTCGCCTTGGTGGACGTGAACGAACAGACTAAGGAGATCACCAACGTTGCGACATTGCAGCCGCCGGCTCATGAGCCGGGCGTACTGCCGAGATGGCTCGCCGAGCAGAAGGCCGACGTCATTATCGCCGGCGGCATGGGCCAGCGCGCCCAGCAGCTTTTTGCCCAGAACAACATAAAGGTCGTCGTGGGCGCGCCCGAACAATCTGCTGAAGCACTTGCCTCAGCTTACTTCAACGACACGCTCGAAGCGGGTGATAACGCCTGCGATCACTAACTCGGAGAGAAAGGTCGTACCTCTGGACATTTGCATCACAACGTTAGTTGAAAACACGGTTTCCGTCCCGGGATTACAGGCTGAGCATGGCCTGTCGTTCTGGATCGAATACGGCGATAGGCATGTTCTTTTCGATACGGGTCAGAGTGATCTGCTCGTTCAAAACGCTAAGGCGCTCAACATCGACCTGGCACGAGCCGATGCAATCGTGCTCAGTCACGGCCATTACGACCACACGGGCGGCCTATCGACCGTACTGGGCATAGCTCCAAAGGCCCGCCTTTATCTCCACCCGGCGGCGTTAGAGCCGAAGTATAGCCAAAGCACTCCCAAGGGACGCTCGATCGGTATGCCGACTTCTGCAAGACAAGCCATTCAGAATCGGGAAGTGGTTTGGACGGATTCACCAACGGAGATCTTTGACGGCATGAGTCTCACCGGCCAAGTACCGCGTGCCAACAATTTCGAAGACGTCGGCGGGCCGTTCTTCCTCGATGAAGATTGCCGCCAACCCGATCCATTGTTAGACGATCAGGCGTTGTTTATCGAATCGACGAAGGGGCTGATCGTTGTTTTCGGATGCGCCCACGCAGGCGTCGTCAATACGCTGCAATGGATATCAGAGCTTCGACGGAATGAGGACTTCTATGCCGTCATGGGTGGGATGCACCTGATCAATGCCGATCCGGAGCGGATTGAAAGAACAATGATCGCTTTTCAACAATACAACCCGCGAAGAATAGGCCCGGTTCATTGCACGGGCGGCAAAGCCGTCGAGACCTTTCAGAATGTCTTTCCCGAGCAGTGTTTCGATTGTTCTACGGGAACGCGGATACTATTTTAGTGGAAAGAAGATAAGGCTGGAAAAGTGGCAGATAGTTTCGATGAAATAGCAAAGAGGCTCCAGGACGCCATATTCGAGGGCTACTCGCAGAGACTCAAAGAGGAGCTTTTCAACGCCGAAAATATCGGCGCGATAGAGAATCCGGACGGCCACGCTCGTATCACGGGCGTTTGCGGCGACACGATCGAGATGTTCGCACGCGTTCAGGATGGAAAGGTGCATGATATCAAATTCGTCACCGACGGCTGCGGGTTCACCGTCGCGTGCGCCAACTACGTAGCGAGAACGGTAACGGGGAAGACAGTTGACGAAGCACTTGGGATAGAACCCGATGACATTGACCGGTATTTCGAAGGCCTGCCGGATGAGAACAAGCACTGCGCGAAGCTGGCCGTGATGACTCTTCGGGCCCTCATAGATGATTATCACAATAAACTCGCAGGGTGACTATGATTTACCAATGGAGCTTCGTGTGTAAGGCAAAAGCCGGGAACCGTCAAGCAATCATAAATCGAAAATCGTAAATCATAAATCGAAAGATGCCCAGACCGAGACATTGCCGGCGCGTGGCGCAGTTGCCACAAACGAGTTACTACAAGCCGAGAGGGATTCCTTTGTCGGCCTTGGAGGAGGTTGTACTAACCGTCGATGAGTTCGAGGCGATCCGGCTGACCGATCTTGAGGGATTGTATCAAGCCGACGCCGCGGAGAAAATGAGTGTCTCGCGCCAGACACTCGGCAGAATCCTCGAATCGGCTCACAAGAAGATCGCCGATGCCCTGGTCCACGGAAAGGCCCTGCGCATCGAAGGCGGTTCCATCGAAGTCACAGCCACACCTTTTGACGTGCCCGGACCTCATGGTTTCGGTCCCGGACCTCACGGCCCAAGACGCGGCCGAGGACGATGCCGAAGGAGAGGCGGTCCTCAATCTCCACGCTCCGAATGACGGATTGCATATCTCCGTTTCGACGCTAAAATAGCGGAACGTCAACTGGACGAACGAATGGGTTGTTTTCCGGGTTCCAGACCTGCCGCGCGAACGTGACGTCGATGCCGTCTGATCAGCCCGCTGCGAAAGGAGAGCTTACCGTGTACAAGAAGCCCCTCACATGGGTTTGTATTTCACTTGCATTTGTGACCACTGATCTGACGAGGCCAGCCCGGGGCAATCAAGACGCGGGCGCGAAGGTTGTATCCATCCCGATTAAGTCAGGACTGCTGCTCACCAGGAGCGGTCCATCGGGAAGAGGCATGGGCGGACGGTTCGGCTCGATGCGCGGAACTGATCCCATTCGGTCCAAGCTCGTGGACGGGACGCTCGCGGAGTTTCATCCTCAGGACGGTGAAGGCGTCGAAGGACAAGAGAATTTGAAATGGAAACGTGTCGAGCTGGACGACAAGGGTGCCGTGGCCGAACGCGGATCGTTCCTGTACGTTCCGTTCACATCGGGAAAAAAACGGGTGCTGATCCTGAACGCCTCGGGGCACAGCGAAGCGTACGTCAATGGGGAACCCCACGCTGGGGACATCTACAATCGAGGCGACGTGCACTTTCCCGTGCTTGTGAATGAGGGAACGAACGACTTGTTCTTCCAAAGTGGGCGCGGCTCGTTCAAGGTCCGGCTGTACGAACCGCCTGCGCCGATCTTTCTGCTCGAGGACGACACGACACTTGCAGATTTGGTCGTCGGAGAAACCGTCGATACCTGGGGCGCCGTGATAGTCATCAACGCCACAGCCGAACCGGTCGAAGGATTCACACTGACGATTGACGCCCCGGGGATCGCGTCCGACGCTACAGACGTTCCGTCCATTCCACCGTTGAGCATTCGGAAAGTGGGC
>CAYZAH010000056.1:0-11931 GCA_964475805.1 uncultured Pirellulales bacterium
TCGTCACCGGCTACTTAGGCAGCCTGCTGATGGCGGGCGGGTTTCTCGCTATCGGGTGTTTTTTCTCGGCGATGAGCAAGAACCAGGTCATCAGTTTCGTCCTATCGGTGGTGGCCTGCGGCGTACTCGTCTTCGCGGGTATGCCATCGACCCTCAGCTACTTCTCGACGTTCCTGCCCGCCGGCATGGTCAGTGCCATTGAGGGCATGAGTTTCCAGGTGCACTTCGATTCGATCCAGAGGGGCGTGCTGAAATTCGGAGACATTTCTTATTTTGTGTTGTTGATTGTGGGGTGGGTCGCCGCCTGTACTATTGTCTTGGATGAAAGGAAGGCCAGATAATGAACCGAACGATGCGAGCAGTAATTGGCGCAGCGCTTGTCCTGGTGATTGCCTTCGCCGGTATCAGCATTTGCCAGAATATCGGTAAGCCGTTGAAGCTGGACGTTACCGGTCAGCGACTCTATACGCTCTCGAATGGGACGAAGTCCATTCTCGCCAAGCTCAACCAGCCGATCAAAGCCAAGCTCTATTACGCCAAGACAGCCTCCCTCAAGGGGCCCGATCAGATCCGGTTCTTCAGCAATTATTATGAGTTTGTCAAGGCGCTGCTGGAAGAATACGTTGCGGCCTCGCACGGCATGGTCCAGTTGGAGATCATCGACCCGCGTCCCTTCTCCGACGAGGAGGAACAGGCGTTGAAGTACGGACTGAAACGCTTTCCCATCACACAGGAGGAAAACTTCTTCTTCGGCCTGGTAGTGCAGACGGAATTCGGCGTCGAGAAGTCGATCCCGTTCTTCTCGCCGGACCGGCAAAACTTCGTCGAGTATGATATCAGTTACCTGATCGACACGGCCGTGACCCGCCAGAAGAAAAAGGTGGGAATATTGAGCTCGCTGCCTGTCATGGGGGACGACGTGAGCGGGTACATGGCCGAGATGATGCGAAGGCAGGGTCAACAGCCGCGACCCGCCTGGACGATAGTGGATCAGTTGCGCCGCAAGTACGAAGTCTCGACTGTGCCTACGGACGTCAACGATATCAACGACGTGGATATCCTCCTGGTCATTCACCCGAAGGACCTCCCCGAGCAAACGTTGTTCGCCATCGATCAGTACGTACTCAAAGGCGGCCGGACGATTGTCTGCGAAGACCCGTATTGTTTCTCGGACAGGCCGCCGGAAGCGCAGATGCAAATGCAGATGCAGCATGATCACAGCTCGAATTTGAACAAACTGACGAAGACCTGGGGCCTGGAGATGCCGGCTAACACGTTTGCCGGGGACAGAAACCTTGCCGATTTAACTCCGACGCGGGCCAACCAGAGGCCGGAACGACTTATCGGCTTCCTCGACCTGACGCCCGAAGGAGATTGTTTTAACCAGGACAACGTCATCACCGCCGATCTCAACCAGGTTCGCTGGTTATTCGGCGGCGTGCTCAAACCGGTGGCCGAGCCCAACCAAGCCGCAAGCGAACCGAAAATCGAACGCACACCGCTTGTCATGACGACCTCCAGAGGCAACAGCTTCTCGATCAGCAACTCGTACGAACTGATGTTCCTGGACGGCCCCGCCCTGATGCGTAAGTTCACGGACGGAACCAAGCCGGCGATGATGGGCTATCTGATTACGGGCCGTTTCAAGAGCAGTTTCCCGAACGGAATCAAGGTCGAGAGTAAGTCCAAGGACCCGAATGATCCGAACGAAACCGTGACGACAACCAAACAAGTCACGGGTTTGAAGGAGGCCAAAGAAGACTGTGCGGTCGTGGTCTTCTCAGACGTAGACTTCATCAGCAACGCCCTCGCGTACCAAAACTCTTTCTTCGGCCCGATGGTCATCGGCGACAATAGTACGCTGTTAGTAAACACCATCGACGATTTGAGCGGTTCGAGCGATCTCGTGTCCATCCGCTCACGCGGCAATTTCAAGCGGCCTTTTGTGGTGGTTGACGAGATCGAGCGCAAGGCCGAGGCCGAGACGGCCAAAGAGGTCGACAAGATCAATGCGCAGATCGCTGGTTTCCAGAACGAGCTTCAGTCGATTGCCGGCTCCGCGAAACCCGGCCAGGAAGAGGTGATCGGAAGCTCCATCCTGCAAAAGAAGCAGGAACTCGAGATGAAAATCCGTGAGGCCCAGCGCCAGTTGCGCCAGGTCAAGATGAGCCGTCGCGAACGGATCGAAAAGCTAGGCAACCGGCTGCGTCAGGCGAACATGTTAGGCGCTCCGGCGGTGATCCTGATTATCGCCATTGTGCTGAGCATTCGCCGCGGCGCGAGAAAAAGGCATTATATCAGCCATTCGAGTGACGCATAAGACATTTTCGATTTGCGATTTTCGATTGCCGATTTGTAACTCGGCAGTGCGTAAAATCGACAATCGGCAACCGAAAATCGAAAATCCACAAGGAGTCTTGTAGATGAGTGACAAGAAGCTAACGATATTGGGCATTGTGGCCGCTGTGATGGTACTGTGGGCCGTGGTTCAATCGCGTATCTCGAACCGGGTCAAATCCGTATCGACCGAGCCGAGCTACCTTATCCAGGGACTCGACACCGACGAAATTGGAAGCATCGTACTCGGAGCCGGGGCGGAAAAGGTGACTCTCAAGCGTGAGGGCGGCCATTTCGTCGTCGTCAACAAGGGCGACTATCCCGCCAAGACCAGCCAGGTCAATGACCTGATCTCGAAGTGCCTCGACATCAAGACGGAGGAATTCGTCACGGACAACCCCGCCAATCAAGAAGACTTGCAGGTGACGGAAGACAAAGCGAGCCGAATGGTCAAGTTCATGACGCCCGAGCCCAACTCGGTCCTGCTGGCCGGTGTGGTCGTCGGCAAGACCGAAGAGCTCGGAAAGGGTACCTATGTCAGGCTGCTGTCGAGTGACAAGGCTCTGAACAACAAGGTCTACATTACCTCAAACGCCCCCTGGTTCTCGACGAGTCCTATGAACTATATCGACCAAGACCTCGTCACGGCTAAACGCGACGACATCGTGTCGGTCACCGTGAGTTCGCCGAACGGCCAGTACACGCTCAAGTCCAAAGAAGGCAGTCAGGACGTTGTGCTGGAGAACATACCGGCCGGCAAGGAGCTCAAGAGCAACGACGCCAAGAACGTTTTCACGGCCTTGACGAGTTTGCGATTCGACGACGTTAAGAAAGAACCGTCCGACTTTAAGTTCGACAGGCAATACGTCTGCAAGCTCAAGAACTCCACGGTCTACACGATAAGCCTCGCCAAGGAGGACGATAAGACGTACGCCGCCTGCACCGCGGTATTCACCGACACGACGCCGGTGGAGAAGGCACCGGTGAATCAGGGAGGCGAGGTCGAATCCGAAGAGCAGCTCAAGAAGAAAGAAGCCAAACTTCTCGCAAATGATAACGCGAAGGAGTTTGCCGCCGACCATCAGGGATGGATTTACGAAATCGCCGATTGGAAGGCGAAGAATCTGACAAAGAATCTCTCCGATCTGCTCGAAGACGAAACAAAGCCGACGACAGAAGCGACTCCCGAAGACGCCAACGCCGTGACGCCTATCGTGCCTTTTGATGCGACGGCACAGCCTGTGCCCGAAGAACCCAATACGCCGGCCACGAAAGATCCGAATACGGCGAAGACGGCGTCCTGACAATTCGTCTACCATTTACGACGTGACGGTCTCCATATCCACGCGAAGACCGTCACGCCGGTAACAGCCGGCAAAACCTGAATAATCTCATCCCCACGAAGCCCAAGCGGCTGTGAATCAGAAGATAATTCGTGTACGACATCTCCCAGGGCCCCTTCCCTTCAAATCACCACGAACACGAACCAGAAGCCGCAGAAAGTCTTGAAAAGACGATGAGATTCATTTCTAATAGTCGCGAACAACGCGATTGTCCGCAAAGTCGCATGGAATCTGTGAGACGTGCTGTCCAAGAGGCCCGAAAAAATGATTCTGCGAATCGTTAGAACCACGAGATGACGCAACATAGGTGATGTCCCATGAGAGAAAATCAATCCAGAAGGCAATTCCTTCGCATCGCGGCGTTGGGAGCGGCGTCGATGGTCTTGCCGGAACAAGTGTCCTCGGCGGAAACTTCGCTGAACAAACAACCAACCGGCCGACCAAACCTCGTGATTGTTTTTGCGGACCAGTGGAGAGTCCAGGCCACGGGCTATGCCGGCAATAAAGACGTCAAGGCGCCGAACCTCGACAAGCTGGCGAAAGAAAGCATCAATTTCATCAACGCGGTGTCCGGCTGCCCGGTGTGCAGTCCCTATCGTGCCAGCCTGCTGACCGGTCAATACTGGCTTACGCACGGCATCTTCTACAATGACAAGCCGCTGAATCCCGATGCGACAACGATTGGCAAGGTGTATCATCGGGAAGGTTACGACACCGCGTATATCGGCAAGTGGCACGTGGACGGCCACGGCCGGACCTCCTTCATTCCCGAAGAAAGAAGACAGGGTTTCGAGTTCTGGAGGGTCTGTGAATGTACGCACGATTACAATCACTCTCTCTACTATGGTGACACACCCGAAAAGCACTACTGGCCCGGCTACGATGCTATCGCCCAGACGCGCGAGGCTCAGCAATACATCCGCCAGCACACCAGGTCGCCCTTCGTACTGTTCATGTCGTGGGGTCCGCCTCACGCCCCCTACCAGACGGCGCCGGCAAAATACCGTGAGCTATTCCCCGACCCGGCCAAGATCACGCTTCGTCCCAACGTTCCTGATTCGCTGAGGGGCCAGGCGCAGAAAGAGCTGGCGGGCTACTACGCCCACATCGCCGCCCTGGACGACTGTCTCGGGGATGTTCTCAATACCCTGAAAGAGTGTGGCATCGAAAAGAACACCATCTTCGTTTTCACCGCCGACCACGGTGACATGCTGCGTTCACAGGGCCAAACGAAAAAGCAAAAGCCGTGGGAAGAATCGGTCCGAATTCCGTTCTTGCTCCGCTACCCCACCGTACATGGAAACGCCGGCCGAGTCGTCGACATGCCTATCAATACGCCGGACATCATGCCGACGCTGCTCGGCTTGAGTGGAATTGCGATCCCGAAAACGGTCGAGGGCAAAGACTTTTCAGGCGTCGTCAGAGGCACACAGCCACCAGACAACGACGCGGCTTTGATTATGTGCCCTGTGCCATTCCATCAATGGGGATATCGCCAAGGCGGCCGGGAATATCGCGGAGTGCGCACGCGACGCTATACCTACGTGCGCGATCTCAAAGGCCCCTGGCTGCTCTACGACAACCAATCGGACCCGTGTCAACTGAAGAACCTGTGCGGCAATCCGCAATACGCGCAAATCCAGCAGGAGTTGGAGAAAGAATTGTCCCGGAAGCTCAAAGAAACAAACGACAAATTTCTCACGGGTCCCGAATACATGGCTCTGTGGAATTACCAGTGGGACAAAAACGACGGACCGGTATCGAAAAAATGAAACGTTCTGAAGGAGAAACGGCTATGACAAAACTGAAGCGAATAACATTTGTTATGCTGTCTACGGTGGGCATTCTGACGCCGACGGCTGCATTCTGTGCGGTAAATCCCATGCACGTCACCCTGGATGCGGACGGCGTGACAATTCGCAGCGACAATGCCGTTCTGCTGCACTACGCTTACCGGGACGTGCCGTTCAAGCCGTGCGTGCGTCAATTGTTTACGCCCGGCGGGATCAACGTCCTGCGAGATGCGCCGCCCGACCATCTGCATCACCACGCGCTGATGTACGCGATTGCCGTGGACGGCGTGAACTTCTGGGAGGAGCAGAAGGAACCGGGCCGCCAGGTGCACCGCTCCTTCAGTGACATGAACGTCGGCGAGCAAGGTAAGGTACCTGACGCGGGATTCACGGAACAGCTCGACTGGATCAATCCTCGCAGTAAGGAACTGATGCTGAAAGAGTCCCGAACCATCGAAGCCTGTGAGCTAAGCAACGTCAAGGCGACATTCCTGACGTGGCAGTCCAGCTTCGCGGTGCCGCCGGGCAAGGAATTCGTCACCCTCTCAGGCTCACATTACTTCGGTTTGGGAATGCGCTTCCTGGAATCGATGGACACGGGCGGCCGGTTTCGCAATTCGGCGGGCGAGGCGGGCGAGGTCGTGCGAGGAGACGAACGGCTGGCGAGGGCGAAATGGTGCGCGTTCTCCGGCCTTGCGGACAGCAAGCCTGTCACGATCGTCATGTTTGGCGATCCAGACAACGTACGGAACCCAACGTGGTGGTTCACCATGACGAAACCTTTTGCGTACCTCTCGGCGACATTGAACCTGTACCGAGAGCCGTTGAAGATAGCTTCGCAAGAACCGTTGGTGCTGCGCTATGCGGTAGCCGTCTGGGACGGAAACGTCGAGGACAACCGAATCGAACAGGTGTATAACCAGTGGATTACAAGCAAATAAATCACAAGACTAATCGTATTGAGGAGAAAGTCATGCCTAATGTGGAAGAATCAACAGGTGGATCAGGCGGCGGTCTGACGCGACGACAGTTTATCCGAACAGCAAGTGCGGCTACGGCGGGACTCACCATATCGAGCGTGTCCGCCCAACGTGCTATGGGTCAGACGCGCAGCGCCAACGAGCGGCTCGGCGTCGGCTTTATCGGTTGCGGCGGTCGAAGCAACGCCCATCTCAAGGCCGTCAGCTATTTGAAGAGCAAGGGCGCGAACGTAGACATCGTGGCCGCCTGCGATACCTATCGGCCCCGAATGCAGAGAGTTGCGGAAGGTTATAAGGCCAAAGGGTACTCGGATCATCGCGAGTTGCTCGCCGATCCCAACGTGGACGTCGTCTGCATCGCCACGCCGGACCATCATCACGGCTACCAGGCCATCGACGCGCTGCACGCAGGCAAGGACGTCTATTGCGAAAAGCCCGTGACACACTGGACGCAATTCGAGCTGACCAAACGCCTGGCGGCCGAAGTGAAGAAGAGCAGCCAGGTCGTTCAGCTTGGCACGCAAGGCATGTACGATTCCGCCTGGTGGCAGATGAGGAAACTGATCCAGGACGGATTGATCGGCCATCCCGTCCACGCCGAGTGCGGGTACTTCCGCGTCGGCGACTGGGGCGAGCGAGGGATGCCCATCGACGACCCTAACGCCAAGCCGGGCCCGGATTTGAACTGGGAGGCTTTCCTCGGCCACGCACCGAAGCGGCCTTTCGACATCAGCCGCTACTTCCGCTGGCGGATGTATGAAGACTACGCGGGCGGACCGTCCACGGACCTGTTTCCGCACAGCCTGACGCCGGTCGTATTCATGCTCGGCGTGGGTATGCCGAGCAGCGTCGCGGCGACCGGCGGGATGCTGCGGTATCAGGAACGAGAGGTCCCCGACACATACAATACGCTCATCGACTATCCTGAAAAGATCACCGTGGCCGTGCTCGGAACGCAGGCGAACGACTACCCGGCTACAGGCGCTCGCGGCTCGGGCCAGCGTATCCCCGTCATCCGCGGGTGGGAAGGCACGCTCACCGTCGAGAAAGACGAAATCGTTTTCATCCCCGCCCAAGGCTCGCAGAAGAAACCACAGCGGTTCGCTATCGAGCACGGCGAGGACTTCGTCGGGTACTGGCAAAAATTCCTCGATTGCTGCCGGACCCGTCAGCGCGACACGCTGAGTCCGATGGACTTAGCGTACCACGTGCAAACCGCCCTGCAAATGGGCATGCTCGGTCTGCAAGCCGGCAAGATCGCGAAATTCGACGAGAGCAAAGAAACGATCGTCTTGTAAGAATACTGTTCATAACATATTCGACCCGGTGACAAACAGGGACACATCACGTCCATATTTGTCACGTCGAGCGGTCGAAGAAACCACTGGAATTCTGCGCGCATTTAAGGTATGATGTGACGACGTTTGCCAGGCGGCGTTGCCGGGCGACGGAGAAGGTCAACGGGCCGAGATTGCCGGCCCAGTCAAGGAGTTAGTCATGAGAACCAAGTCGAAAGCAATGAAGATCGTTGTCTCCTTATTACTGGCGACGCTTGTCTTGGGCGTGAGCACCTATGCGGCGAAAGAAGTGGTGAAATACGCCGTGCACGATAAGACGCGGCCTCATCCGCCGGTGGTCACGCCCGGCGAGAAATTCGGCCAGCCGCCATCAGATGCGATCGTCCTGTTCGATGGCAAAGATACCTCGGAATGGGTCAGCGAGAGGCCGGGTGGCGGCGCGATCCCGTGGAAAATCGAGAACGGCTACATGCAAGTCGTCAAGAAAGGCGGCAGTATCCGCACAAAGAGGCAATTCGGCAACTGCCAGTTGCACGTCGAGTGGTGTACGCCGGAGGGCGTCGATCCCAAAATCACCGATCAGAAGCGCAGCAACAGCGGCGTCTTTCTCATGGACAAGTATGAAGTCCAGGTGCTCGATTCCTACACGGACGATAACTACAAGACCAATCACACCTATGCGGATGGCCAGGCGGCGGCAATCTACGGCCAGCATCCGCCTATGGTCAACGCATGTCGAAAGCCCGGCCAGTGGCAAAGTTACGACATTAGTTTCCTGCGCCCGCTTTTTGATGCAAACGGTAAAGTCATTCGCAAAGGACGAATCACAGTGTTCCACAACGGCGTCGTCGTACACAACAATCTCGACATCGAGGGCACTACGTTCCACGGCAAAAAAGCGGCCTACAGTCAACACGACAAAGGATCGATCCACTTGCAGGACCACGGCAACCCTCTCCGCTTTCGCAACATCTGGATACGCGAGCTGCCCGAAGAGCCGTATCTCATCAAATAGACCAGCGACAGGAACGCTGCGACCTGTTTTTTTGTTGGACAGTCTGCCTAGCGGGATTGTCGGCGCGGGCTCAGCCTATGAATTCCCGGGCCTTCTGATAGATCTCTTCCGCGTTGGGAATATTCTGCAGCAGGATGCCGCTGAACGTCCGGTTGCTGCTTGATAGCGCCGATGCGGACGCCGTGCTGAGATGCAGCGTGCCGAGGCCGTACTTCCGCTGGACAACGCCCTGACGGAACGAGACTTCTTTCACGTCGCAGTACTTTATGGATTTCTGCTCGGCGGTCCAGAAGCCTTCGGCGTACTCCAGGCGGTCCGCGTAGAAACGATACTCCGTTTTGTCGACCGTGCGCTTCCCGGCAAAATAGGCCAAAAGCGGAAGGCCAAAGAAAAACAGAGCACCGAAGAAAACGAATGTGAACCAGGACGGCAAATCCAGACCTAATCCCTTGACGGCAAACATGCTGAATCCGCCGAAGAATCCTCCGCCCCAAATGGTCATGAAGATTTGTACTGGAAGCATGCCGGCGACGGTCACCCAGGGAACAAACACCGGCCTCACAACGAGCAGTGGCGTGGAATTGTCTGCTTGGCGCACAGGCTCCGGCTCTTTGACGGCCGTCGACGTACGCCTGTCCTCGCCGGACTGACACACTCCACACTGAGGGCAAAACCTCGCTTCGTCACCGACCAGGCAGCCGCATTTTAGACAGTACATAAGAAACCCTTTCAATGTCGCAGAGTCATCTCGTCTGAACGCCCGCCTTTTTTCAGTGAGTACATTGTTCGGATTATCGGGCAAGCAGACTTTTCTCGCCAACTTCCACTAATACTTCGGCAGATAGAAGGACCGAGTTAATGGATTTCTTCGAATTTGGTGCCTGGGTGGGCCCCGTCGCTGAAGTGATATACGTGACCTGGACAGTCTTGTCCTCGCGTTTGCAGGCAAGAATGTAGAGGTCGCCGCCGGCAAGCGCGCTTGATTTGCTTATTTGAAAAGGCTACCATAGAGTTTAACATTTCAAGAGGTACGGTCGCCGTGTCGGGCCACACAGTGACCCGAACGAAGATCTGAATAGAAAGGGTGTGGCAAAATGAAGGACTATCCTGCAATCAAATCATGGCTGTACACGTTGCTGGTTACCTGTTTGATAGCCGGCACCGTCAGCGCGAAGCAAAGTGATCCCGCAAGCCAAGCCAAAGAGATTCTGGCCTCGACCGGCGTAAAAGGCGGCATCGTGGTTCACCTCGGCTGTGGTGACGGGAGGCTGACGGCGGCCCTGCACGCTGGTGACTCCTACACTGTGCACGGCCTCGAAACCGATCCAGCCAAGGTGGCTGAGGCCAGAGACTACATTCGTTCCCAGGGCGTCTATGGGCCTGTCTCGGTTGAGAGATATTCAGGCTCTGCATTGCCTTACACCGACAATTTGATCAACCTGATCGTTGTGCAGGATGCTGGTGACGTCGCGCCCGACGAGATCATGCGGGTTCTGGCTCCCGGAGGCATCGCCTACGTTGAGCAAGATGGCGAGTGGACAAAGACCATCAAGCCCTGGCCCGACAGTATTGACGAGTGGACTCATTTTCTACACGATGCAAGCAACAACGCGGTCGCCGATGATTCCGCCGTGGGTCCCCCACGCAGCCTCCAGTGGATAGCGCCGCCATTATGGCTCCGAAGTCATGAGACGCCGTCGGGAATCGAATCGCCCGTCTCCTCCGCCGGCCGGATATTCTACTTCTTCGACGAAGGTCTTATCGGCATTACCGACGAAAGGCTGCCGGACCGCTGGGCGCTCATCTGCCGGGACGCTTTCAACGGCAGGCTGCTCTGGAAGCGGCCCCTCGAAGCGTGGGGCTGGCGCGAGTGGAGTCCGCAGCGATGGGAGGGCAAGGACTGGACGACCTTACGCGGCGGGCGGACCGACGTGCCTAATGAAAACCAACGTCGCATCGTTGCTGAGGGCGACCGGCTTTACACCACGCTGTCCTACCGGGCGCCCATGTCGATCCTGGACGCGGCCACGGGACAGACCCTCGCCACGGTGGAAGCGACGCGGAACGCAAGCGAGATCTTAGTTAGTGACGGAATTGTCATCGTTTATACGCGAGAAGAGCCGGAAGGTACGGCGCGGCGCAGAGGCGTAGCAGATACGGACGGCGCCGCCCTCGTGGCCGTCGACGGCCGGACGGAGAAGGTAATCTGGCACGAGCCCATTGGCCAGATACGGCCTCTGGCCCTGGCGATCAACAACGGTCGGATCGTTTATCTAAGCGGCAAGAACCTCTTCGCTCGCGAGTTGAAAAACGGCCGGGAGTTATGGAAGGTTCAGCCGAAACACGCGACACCGAAGACGTTGCTTGCGGCGGATGATACGGTCGTCATGCAAGGCGGAAAATTCGTCGCCGCTTACGATGCGACCGACGGAAGGCTTCTCTGGCAAAAGACCGTGCCACCCATCGGCGGAGGCGAGGGAGACGATTTGTTCGTCGTCGATGGATTAGTCTGGCGCGGGATCGAGACTGTAGACGACCAAGGCGAGCCGACCCGAAAGAGCTCGAATGCACTGGCCATCGGCTGGGACCTCCGCTCGGGCGAGGAGAAGAAGCGAGTCTTTGTCGAGAACCTGCGAAGCCCGGAGCATCACCATCGCTGCTACCGTAACAAAGCCACCAGGCGATACCTGATCGGCTCCTACGAAGGCGCCGAATTTCTCGACTTCCAGGCGAACAACCATTCTCAGAACAACTGGATTCGCGGCGCGTGCCGATACGGGATGGTGCCATGCAACGGAATGCTGTACGTCCCATCAGACCAGTGCTTCTGCCAGCCCGGTGCGAAGCTACTCGGATACGCCGCCCTAACTGCCGGAAAAGACACCCCCCTCAAGGAAGTACCCGATGAGAATCGCTTGGAGAAAGGTCCCGCCTACGGCGAAATCGAAAATCGAAAGTCGCAAATCGAAAATGACAACGATTGGCCGACATTCCGTCATGATCCATCCCGAAGTGGCACGACGGCTATGAGCGTCGCTCCTACCGTGTCCGTCGCCTGGAGGACACAGTTGAAAGGGACATTGACGCCACCGGTAGCTTCCGGCGGCAAGGTGTTCGTGGCCGAATCGGACGCCCACACTCTCTACGCGCTCGACGCAGCGAACG
>CAYZAH010000057.1:0-11847 GCA_964475805.1 uncultured Pirellulales bacterium
TTGACGTTTGTTATACTTTGGTCATTTTAGTTCACTTTAGGCATTTTGGAGCCGGCCGAGTGGCGGAATGGCAGACGCTGGGGATTTAAAATCCCCTGCCCGTTAGGGCGTGTGGGTTCGAATCCCACCTCGGCTACTGAATTTGGGATTTGCGATTCTTGCCCCCCATTGGCGGGTGAAATCTATGATTGCGGCTCACGCCCGGCGGGAGCAACAATTGTGAGTCGTGAGTCAGAGACAATGATTGGAGAAATGTTATGGCGAACAAGAGCTACAAGCTCGTGGACGTAGGAAAGCCGAATCTATACCGTGAGACGTTTCCTTATACGGAATTTCCGTTAGTCATCTTCGAGGACCGAAGGGTCGACTACGAGTTGCCGGAGAAGATATGGATCACCGATACGACGTTCCGCGACGGCCAGCAGGCCCGGCCGCCCTATAAACCCGAACAAATTCTGAGAATCTACGATCTACTGCATGAAATTGACGGCGGCGCCGGCCTGATCCGCCAATGCGAGTTCTTCCTGTACTCGGAGCGCGATCGCCAGGCGGTGGAGTTGTGCAAAGAGCGAGGCTACGAGTTCCCCGAGATCACGGGCTGGATACGGGCCGTGGCGGCCGACTTCAAATTGGTCTCGCAGATGGGCCTGAGCGAAACCGGGATTTTGGCCTCAGCAAGTGACTATCATATTTTCCTGAAATTGCGAAAGACCCGTGCCCAGGCGATGAGCGCTTATCTCGACATCGCCAAAGCGGCGCTGGATAACGACGTCATTCCGCGATGCCACTTCGAGGATATCACCCGGGCCGATTATGACGGCTTCGTGTTGCCTTTCGCCGCGGAGCTTATGAAGCTGGCCAAGGAATACGACAAGCCGGTCAAGATACGTCTTTGCGATACGCTCGGATTCGGCGTGCCGTGGTCGGGCGCCGCATTGCCGCGGAGCGTTCCGAAGCTCATCCACGGTTTGCGCCAGGTCCCGGTTCCGTCGGAATGGCTCGAATGGCACGGCCACAACGACCTGCACAAGGTCGAGGTGGATGCGGCCACGGCCTGGCTCTACGGGTGCAGCGCCGCCAACGCCGCAATCTTCGGCTCCGGCGAACGCACGGGCAATCCGCCCCTCGAAGCGCTCGTTGTCGAGCACGCCCAATTGAAGGGAATAGATAAACGGATAAACTACGCGGCCATCACCGAGTTGGCGGAGTACGCCCAGAAAGAACTTGGTTTTGAGATTCCACGGAATTACCCGCTGGTCGGAAAAGACTTCAACGTGACCCGGGCGGGAATCCACGCTGACGGCCTGCTGAAAAACGAGGAAATATATAACTGCTTCGACACGCAAAAGCTGCTCAAGCGCCCCGTCGGCGTGGCGATTACGGACAAGACCGGCGCCGCTGGGATCAAGCATTGGATCGAGGATCGATACGAGATCGAGATCCCCAAGCACGACCCGCGCGTGACCAAGATCAAAGACCGAATCGACGCCGAATACGCCGCCGACCGAGTCTCGGCGATATCCGACGATGAAATGTACCAGTGGATGAAGGAAGCGTTCGGCGGCAACATGCCAACCCCGAGAGCGTGACGGACAACGAAGTTGCCCTATTGGCCCTTGCTGTTCTCAAGCGACTCGAACAAGAGCAGAATTAGAATATCGTTCGGATAAGAAACCCGAAGGGCTAAATAACCACGGAGCCGCCATCGGCAAGTGTTTGCCGGAGTTTTTCGGGATTCACGTCCGCCACGTTCGTTCCACCGTTCAGTGCCAGATAGCACGCTGTCCCGACTGCTTCGCCGGTCTGGTTGCCGTTAACCATAACGCGAGTCGCTCCGAAAGCGCCCCGGTCCGCGTCGAGAAGCCGACCGGTTACGAGTACGTTCTCCGAGCCGCGCGGTACCAGACTGCGATAGGGAATCTGATAGAACGTCGGATCATTGTCTCTCGGTTCGCGCCATCGTCCCTTGACGGGCTTTCTGCCCGGCACGCTGTAAACCTCCGTCCCATCGAGATAGCGAAACGTCAGGCCCGCCTTGTTCGAGTGGTGGACATCGACGCGATAACTTCCGTTGGCTATCGCATCGGAAAATCGAATTCCCTCCAGGACCTCTTTCTCGGTAAGCCGGTGCAAACACGTCGCGTGTCGTGTTTCGCGAACACCTATGTACGAGGACAATCCCGCTATCGACACATTCTGTCCTTTTTTGAAGTTGTCGTGGACGATATCGCGAATCGCCCGCGCTTGCCTTCGACCTTCCATCTCTGCCCGGGTGAGCTGATCGGCATCGCTGCAATCGGCGCCGTGAACGCGCGTGCCCGCGACCATTCGCGTCCCGGGTGATCCGATGGCTTGCGACGACCAAAGAAAGCTACGCTTCAATGCGTTGGGATAGCGCGGATCATAAACCGCCTGGCCCAAAGAGAAATCCGGATTCTGTTCTTCGACCTCATCGAGACCGTGAATGAATACGCATGTGGTTGGCGGCTGCAAATCATCATTCCTGGTGAACGGCAAACCCATCCGGGCGATCACATCGCCGTCGCCGGTAGCGTCGATGAAATACTTCGCTTCGATGGCTCGCCGGCCCGACTTGTCCTCGATAATCGCATGTGTCATTGCGCCGCCTTGCGCAACGGCCGCGACGAAACGAGTATGAAGAAAAGGGCGAATGGAACGATGCTCTCGAACGAGTTCATCAAGCTCGATCATCATCTCGAAGGTGTTGAAGACCGCATATCGACTCTCGTTGTGGTTATACAAATCCACGGCGTTGCGTTTGGCCAATCGTTCGATGATCTCGACGGTCAGCCCCCCGATGATTTGCCTCTTGCCGACGGTGTCGTACTTGGAGTGCCAAATGTTGACCTTGGCCGCGGTCGCTACACCGCCGAAAAAGCCATTGTTTTCTGCGAGCGCAACCTTAGCACCCAGACGCGCGGCCCTTACCGCAGCAAATACACCGGCACTCCCTCCTCCGACAACACAGATATCGCAACGGTGAGCGATAGGAACGTCGCGGGCCTCTTCATGGACGGTATCGCCTGGCTTGTCGGCGGAAGACTTTGCGATCCCCACATCTTTGCTGCTAACGGGACTTGCATACGTTACGGCGCTCGCTCCGACAACTTTGAGAAAATCCCGTCTTGTGCCTGTGTGCGGATCGTCACGTTTCATTTGTTCTTTGTCAATGTCGTCTTTGCGGCTTTGATGACGCTTTCGGCGGTGATACCGAATTTCTCGAAGCAGATCTTGGCCGGGGCGGAGGCGCCGAAGGTAGTCATGCCAACGAACAAACCTTCGTCGCCGAGGTATTTGTACCAACCTTGGTCGATGGCAGCCTCGATACCCACTCTGGCCTTGACGTCCGGCGGGATGACGGAGTCTTTGTACTGCTGAGATTGTTTCTCGAACAGCTCCCAGCAGGGCATGCTGACCACGCGGGCGGCGATCCCTTCCTTCGCCAGTCCTTCCGCAGCGGCCAGAGCGACGGAGACTTCCGAGCCACTGGCTAAGAGCAGCACGGCCGGCTCATCCGCATCAGCGAGAATGTAGGCGCCTTTGCTCAAATTCTCAGCCGAAGCGTATTTACTCTGATCCAAGACGGGTAGTCCCTGTCGGGTCAGAAGCAGTGCCACCGGACCGTCGCGGTGCTCCAGGATGTATTTCCACGCCTGGGCGGTTTCGTTGGCGTCGGCGGGACGAAAGACGAGCAGGTTCGGTATCGCCCGAAGCGCCGCCAAATGCTCGACGGGCTGATGGGTCGGGCCATCCTCGCCTAAGCCGATGCTGTCATGTGTGAAGACGAATATCGTGGGGTACTTCGAGAGCGCCGCCACGCGGATCGAGCCTCGCATGTAATCGGAGAAGACGAGGAACGTTCCGCCATACGCCCGGGCCAGGCCGCTCACGGAAATGCCGTTCATGATCGCGCCCATGGCGTGCTCTCGAATCCCGTAGCGCAGATACCGGCCGTCCCGCGCATCCTTCTGGAAATCCTTGGCCTCGGACCATCGTGTATTATTCGACGGGGTCAGGTCCGCCGAGCCGCCCAGCACCAAGGGCAGCTTCGGCATCAGACTGTCCAGGACCTTGCCGGAAGCCTTGCGAGTTGCAACGGAGCTTCCCGCCTCGAACTTCGGCAGAGCATCATCCAAGTCTATGGGCAGCTTGCCCGCCGCGGCGTCTTTGAACTGCGCCGCAAGCTCCGGATATTTCTCCGCGTAGCCGGCGAAGAGCTTGTCCCACGCCGCCTCGGCCTCTTTGCCTTTTTCCACGACTTTGAGCATGTGCGACCGAACCTCGTCGGGGACGTAGAAGCTCTTGTTGGGGTCCCAGCCGAACTTTTCCTTAATCAGCCTGATCTCATCGTCGCCCAAAGGAGCGCCGTGCGCCGCCGCCGTATCCTGCATGTTCGGGCTGCCGTAGGCGATGTGCGTGCGAAGCTTGATAAGCGTTGGTCGCTGCTTCTCCGATTCGGCGTTCTTCAACGCCTTCTCGAAAGCCGCCATATCGTTACCATCACCGCCGACGACCTGCACATTCCAGCCATAGGCCTCGAAACGCTTGGCTCGGTCTTCGGTGAATGAAAGCTCGGTCTTTCCGTCGATGCTGATGTGGTTGTCGTCGTAAACGACGATGAGGTTATCCAGGCCCAGATGCCCCGCCAAGGAGCTGGCCTCCGAGGCGATGCCTTCCTCCAGGTCGCCGTCACTGGCGATGACATAGATGTTGTAGTCGATGATAGGGAAACCGTCCCGATTGAAATAGTTCGCGAGGGCTTTCCGCGCGATAGCCATGCCGACGGCATTGGAGATACCCTGCCCCAGGGGCCCGGTCGTCACTTCGATGCCGAGATCCGGGTTGTATTCGGGGTGCCCCGGCGTCTTGCTGCCCCATTGGCGGAAGCTCTTTATTTCGTCCAGACTGATCCCGTAACCGGCCAGATGGAGCAGTGAATAGAGCAGCATGCTGCCATGCCCCGCCGAGAGCACGAACCGGTCCCGGTTGTGCCAGCGCGGATTAGCCGGGTTGTACGTCATGTACCTGGTCCAGAGCACGTATGCCGCCGGCGCCATGCCCATCGGCATCCCGGGATGGCCCGACTTGGCCTTCTGCACGCCTTCCATCGACAAAAAGCGGATCGTTTGGATACACAACTCGTCAAGTTCCGACAGGCCGGGGTCTTTCGCAGGTACACTCATCACACGTTTCCTATCATCAAAGGTCCATATTGCGGTATTAGAAAGCTAAGCCGGCAATGTAATGGCTGTTTTCGATCTTGACAAGTCTTTTCTTGCAGGAGCGAAGATCAGAAGATCACCTAAAACGAATGTCTCAAGACGAGCGATCCGCGCGCAGTAGTACCTCATAACAGTTGAATTTGTGGATCATCCGAAAAGAGTGGCAGCCTCAAGCGGAGCTTGGGGATGGCTATCTCCCACCATCCCCAAAGCCTTCGGCTTTGAGGCTGCCACCCCATTGAAAGTGTTGAACTTACAAATTTGAATGTTTATGAAGCAGTAGATTCAGTATTGATATCTCGGTTTTCAATCAGATCGTCGCAGCCAAACGCGGCTTCTTGCAGGAATGAGCACGTCCAGCGCCGCACAGCCCTTCGATTTCGTGGCGCGAGCGAAAACGGCTTGGCCTGAAAACGCGTCCACGAATCGACTTGACGCGGCCCCGTCGGTTTGCAGGGTGAGAGTGACATTCACCGGCTTTTCGTTGAAGTTCTGTATCACGCATGATCTGGACGAACGCAACGGATGAAACGTTACGCAGCTTGGGCCGTCGAACGCCGGGATTCCGAGCTTAGACAACGCGGACGTGCCATTGCCAAACGCCTCGCGAAGGGCGGTCAGGGCAGAGCCGCGTATCCCGAGCAAGCCGAGAGGTCGAGGACAGAGCAATACTTCCCCGACTGCGTCGAAGTCGGCCTGGCTGTAGGTATGTGTATTCAGCAAAGCGATGCGCCCACGCGGTGTCTGATTGATGACTAAGAGCGCGAGCTTCCTGTCGCCGGACGTGCACACGATATTTCCAGGCCCGGCTTCACCTTCGATAGGAGATTCCAAGTCAATGATGACGTCCTCACCTTGCACATCTCCGGCCAAATGAGCACGCGTTTGTTTCGATCGTATGTCTGGGCTGATGCCGATCATGCGCGCCAGTTCGGCGCTATGCCCGGACGCGAGCAACAGGTTCGTCGTGATGATAAGCTGGGCGCCTCGATTGCGGGCTTCGGTGATGTGGGCCATGAGACTTGGATCGGCGGCCGCCTGGGCTGGTAGAAAGATGGCCGGTGCATCTACAGGGAACTTATGGACCGGAATCAAAGGAATGCCAAGCATGCCGAGGAAATCCATGATATACATGTCCCCGGCGGGGTCGCTGTTCGGCGGCTTGTAGGCCGGGACGCCGATCACGGGGTGCGCGCGAACGAAGGCCGCTAAGTCGGCAAGCCGGTCGAATTGGGTGATGACCTTTTCGTGGTCGGGGTGGTCTTGCATCACGTTATCGAAGTTGAAGAAGACAAGTTCCGGCGCGCCGGCCAGGACGCTTGTGTAAGCCTGATCGAGGAAGTCGTTCTCCCGGCAATCACCGTAGTCGAACCAGGCGCCGCCGATCTTCCGGCCGGCAATTCCCGCGAGCCAGCGGTAGTTGACGAATCCTTCGTAAGGCTGAACGAAGCCGAATCGCTGCGTGTTCCGGCCGCGCGTCTCCGTGCCGACCCAAACCCGGTCGAAGATTCGGGGCAAGGTCTGCGTGTCATAGCCGAACAGGTGGAACCGGTCGTACCACTGAGGGTACTTGACGATCATCGTAATGTCCGGATTGACTTGCTTAGCAGGGCCGACGATGACGGTACGGGCCACGTCGGTCATCAAGGCCCGGCGGTATTCGCCCCAGGAACGGTCACCCTTGGCGGCTTGCGATTCGGCGCTGGTGTCACCCGTGCAAAAGAAATCGTCTACGATGAAAGTGTCGAAGATGCCCGCCGCCATCCGGACGATTTTTTCAAGGTCGCGCCGGGTCTTGTCGTTCTGCCAGTTGAACCAGTCGAGCGGACCTTTTTGTCGGACGCCGAAGTTGCCGCCGGGCACGGTTGCAATGCCCCCGACGACGTCGATGCCCTTGTCCCGGAGCCAATCACGGATAAAGACGAGGTGTTCCGGGGAGACCAGATCGCCCCCGCGATAGACTTCAACGTAGAGCTTGGTCAGGCCCATTCGCTGGATAGTTTGCCAGGCGCGCGTTCGGAGAGCCTCGTCCGTGGCGAGGCGCTCCACACAGTCCGAGGTGGTGTACGATGAGAAGCGCAGATCGCCCTTGCGCATCTCGGCTTTCTCCAGCAGACTTTGGGCACCGGACGCTGTGGAGAGAGCCGTTGCCATGAACAGAATAGCACAAATCAATACCGTTCGTTTCACTGTTTCACCTTTCCTGTTTGTTTAGCTTTGGAGTTGTTCCCAGCTCCTTTGTCCGCGCGTTGTAGATGAGTCCTCCGCGCTCGCTATACTCCAGCAGCACGGCTTTGGCCTGCTCGCGCAGAACGTCCCGGCTGACGCTGATCCCGCGTTCTTCGAGCGACTTCGCCCAGTCGTGCGGCTTGGCGCCTTCGTCGAATCCGATCGCGCGGGCGTCCTCGTCGCGGGCGCCGCAGGCAACGCTTCGAACGCCCGACCAGCCGATCGCGCCCAGACACATGGCACAAGGCTCCGTGCTCGTGACAAGCTCATACTCGACGTCGGCTTCGCTGCCGAGGTCGTAGCGACCGACCAGACGCTGAGCGACCGCAATAGCCACCATTTCGGCATGCGCGAGCGAGCAGTTGAGCGATTCGACGAGGTTCACACCGACGGCGATCAGCCGGCCGGTCTCGCATTCGAATATCCCCGCTCCGAAAGGCCCCCCGGTCTTGTGCTCGATATTCAATTGTGCGAGCTTGATCGCCAGCCGCATCCGGTCCTCAACGGTCGGATAAAACAAGTCTGAATCCGTCGCCAAACGTTCAATCCAATCGGGCAAATACAACGTGACGTCAGGGTGCTTCAATCCGACTTCTCCGTTTCAACCTATAACCACGAAAACACCAAAAGACTTTAACTGAACTCGACTTGCGGTTCCGAGTGCAGTCGAGCTGCTACTACGTATAGCCGTTTCCCTCAGTAATTCAAGCCTTATCTGCCAGTTGAAGAGTGGAGATTCACTCTTTACCATTGGCCTCGGAGAGTATATCATTCCGTTTATGGCAATACCGATCACAAAGCGCATAAATGGAAGAGTCTTGCTGTTCGCAATCACCATTGTTCTGGTCACCACGATAGGCGGCTGCAAGAAAGGAGGGTGAGGCTTGGCGCAATGCGATGCACATGTTGTGCATCATCATGCGTTGTGTCAGAATTCCCGGCCAGGTTCCTTGCCACATACAGCCAGCCGTTCTGCCGTCGTTCAGGAAGAGCCGCCGGAGACTCCACCGGAGACGATGAACGCCATGGCCTGGGAGCTTTCGATTTCAAGCGGTTGGACAGACTCTTTGGGAAAGAGCAGAACGTTGCCGGCAAAATTGTACGATTGAGGCACGTACACGGCTACGTAGTCCGAAAGCCCGAGGTTTTCCAGGGTCTCCCTCGTCACGAATCCGACGATCTTCGTCGCCGACCCAGGCGAGATCGAAGCCAGCACGGGCTTATCAAAACTCCTCTTCTCGCCGGCGAACGCCTGAATAATATCCTTTACTCCCGAATAGAGCAGCTTCACCAAAGGCAGGCCCGTAAAGATCCTGTCTACAAGCCCAAACAGCTTTCTGCCCAGAAAGTTCGAGGCGATAAAACCGATGATAGTTATCAACAGCACCGTGAGCAGGATTCCCAGGCCGGGAACTTTGATGGGCAAGAGCTTGCGGAAGATAGTGTCCAAACTGGAGAACGCCCATATCAACAAGAAAATGGTCAGGGCCACCGGAACAAAGATCACAAGCCCCTTGAGAAAATAGTCCACGAGTCTCTTCATGTTGCGGCTCCTAACGGCGTTCACAGATCGGCACACACCCGCCCCCCCAGCATTGTAAAAGATCGGTCTACGCTTGTACAGTCATCTGCGACAGGTGAATGGACGTTCGAGGGGAAGGTGGGACTCTTGGTCTCCAGACAACGCCTAATGCTTGGTGAAAGTCCGCCGTGAGGTTACTATAGTCTTCTGAGAAGTGTGGATTTTGTTTATTCTGCCCCATGAAGCGAATAGAGAGATTTAGAAAGTCTCAGCGCGGCACCGAAGATCTGTCGGGTGCGGATGCAACAACACCCGTCTCCGGGCCTTAAAGCAGGACAGACAGCTTCCAGCGCTCATATCGGCTCGAAGTAACGATTCGTCTTCTTGACGTATGCCGGGCCGGTATCTTATTTCCACTTGATGTTGCAGCCGATGCTTGGCTTTTGATCGGACGAGACCGGTTTTCCTTCGAGGACGGCGTCGAGGGCGGCTCTTAAATCAGAGCCGGTCACGGGGACGCCGTTTCCCGGCCGGCTGTCGTCCATCTGGCCACGATAGACGAGCTTGTGCCCGGCATCAAACAGGAAGAAGTCTGGCGTGCAGGCGGCGTGATACGCCTTCGCCACTTCCTGGGTTTCGTCATAGAGATAGGGAAAAGTGAATCTCTTTTCCTTGGAGACCTTAGCCATCATTTCCGGCCTGTCCTCGGGGAAGTTCTCGACGTCGTTCGAGTTGATCCCCACCACGGCGGCTCCTCTTGCCTGGTATTCCTCAACCAGCGCAACCAGGCCCTCTAAGATGTGTTTCACGAAAGGGCAATGGTTGCACATGAAGACGACCAGAAGAGCCGGAGCGTCTTTGAAGTCGTCTTTAGATACCAGCTTGCCTTCGGTATCGGGCAAACTGAAATCCGGCGCTATGGTCGCCAAGGGGAGCATTGTTGAGGCAGTCCTTGCCATAATATTCTCCTTTCGTAAGAGCTTTTATCGCGAGCGGGAGGTCCTCGCTACTCTGAGACTCTTACGACGATCTTTCCGAATTGTTCTGCCGCTTCCATCCGGCCCATCGCGGCTCGTATCTCTTCCAGAGGATGGGACGAGTCAACGACCGGTTTCAGTTTGGCGGTCTCGACGGCCCTGAGCAACTGGCGGACGTCCTCGTCCGATCCCATCGTCGACCCCATGACCGTCAACTGGTTCCAGTAGAGCGCCTGCAGATTCGTCGTCGTTTCCGGCCCGCTCGTGACACCGCACAGCACGATTCTCCCGCCCTTCCGGACAACCTTGAAATTGTTGCTCCAGGTTGCCGCCCCGACCGAATCGACGACGATATCGACACCACGCCCGCCCGTGATCTCCTTCACGGTCCCGATTAAGTCAGCCACGGTCTTGTAGTTGATCGTGTGATCTGCGCCGATGGCCTGGGCCTTAGAGAGTTTCTCGTCTGATGACGAGGTGACGATCACTTCGGCTCCGGCCAGCTTCGCTAATTGAAGAGCCGCCAGAGCAACGCCTCCTCCTATACCGTTTATCAGCACCGTCTCGCCCGTCCTGAAACGAGCACGGCTCATGAGCATGCGCCACGCGGTCTGGTAAGATAGTGGAAGGGCCGCCGCTTCGTCGAAACTCAAGTGCGATGGTTTGGCAAATACGTTTCGAGAAGGCACGGCTACCTTCTCGGCGAACGTGCCCGGTCTCGACATCCCCACGATACCGAACGAGACACATTCGCTCTGCTGGCCCCGGCGACAGCTTTCACAATAGCCGCAACTTAGGCCCGGATTCACGATGACTTCGTCGCCGATGTTTATTCCGTGAGTGTTCGGTCCTAACTCCGCGACGACCCCGGCGCCGTCGGAACCCAGCACGTGCGGCATGTTCAGGCTGAGGCCTGGCCGGCCTTTGCGGACCCAGATATCGAGATGATTCAGCGCCGCCGAGCGAACGTCCAGCATGACTTCGCCCTCACCCGCCTTCGGCTCGGGCACATCGTCAATGGTCACACACTCTAATCCGCCATGATTGTGAATAACCGCCGCTTTCATTGCGAACACCTCCTTTAGAAACAGAAATCCTTTTACAGTTTCGCGACAGACGCCTTAATCTGCTCGAAGCGTTCGTCGGCAAGCTGGCTGCCGTAATCGCGCATGACCTTGCCGGCGTTACGCCACGCGGTCCAGAGGGAGCCTTTGCCCTCAGGGGCTGACATCTGTCTGGCCACGAGGGCCGCCTCGGCGTCGACAAAGCGGTCAAGTGTTTTACGATCCCACGCCGGCATATGTTTGGCGAGTGTGGCGAGCCGCGAAACGATAGTCTCGGTAATCAGACGCCCGTCTTCCGCGGAGGATTCTCTGGGATCGCGCCCACTAACGCCCTGGTGCGGCGGGTCATCGAGCCGCGACAGGTCCACGGTATCGGGATAGAGGTGCATCATGAGCGAGGTTTCGCCCCAGGCGGCGTGGTCGCCGGTATAACCCACGTCGAGGGCCAGAAAATACTCAGGTGTGCCCAGCACGGGAATGCCCAAGGCCCGGCTCATTCGCACGGCCGTTTCGCGGACAACGATCTGCTGCGCCGCACCGTAATGGCCGGTGAGGATGATGATTGCACGGAATCCGTCGCGAGCCATCTCCCGGCAAAGTTGTTCGAGCCACGGTCGAAGAAGTCTGGAATGAATGTTGTTCTCCGGGTCCATGATGAACGTGTGCGGCTGATTCACGCCTCCTACGCCGCCGTACAGGGTCGGCGAGACAACGCCTCCACCCTTTCGGGCCGCCCGGACACACAGTGCGTGAGCCTTCACCGCGTCAACACCAAGGACATTGTGCACGCCGTGCCATTCGACCGTACCGAG
>CAYZAH010000058.1:0-11633 GCA_964475805.1 uncultured Pirellulales bacterium
GCGGCGTCTTCAACCATTGGACAACCTCTACCATCGGAAGATCGTCCGGCAATGATCGAAGGGCTTTGTCGTAGAGCGGCGCCGCATCGGTATCACTCTGCTCATCAGCCTTCGGTAGGAGGCAATATCTCTTGGCCGGCTCGGGCGCCTTCGCCGGATGAAGCGTCAGCTCAACCGTGCGAGCCGCCACGGGAACCGCGGCCGATGACAGAACGACGAGACTGATGAAAGCGCGTCTCGTGAACGTCAACCCTGATTGAGATATTCGTGCCATTGTTTTTCAAGTCCCTTCAGATCGGTTCCATACACCTGCCGACACGCTTTTTCCATTCCGGCTTCACTTCTTGTACGCGTCACCTGGACGTAGAATGCCTTGAATTTCTCCACGTCTTTGTTCAGCAGAAAGTCGATCAGAATCACAAGCTCCTGACTGCTGCTACTCGACAACAGAACCTTATCCAGCGAGCTTAGCTTACCCTCGCTCAACTGGCGTTTGAGGATTTGCCTCGTCGGGCCGACCGCCATGTTGTTCGGCTCGAAATAGGCCGCCAAGGCCTCGACAATGCCGCCTTTGTTGGAGCCGTAACCCGGAAAGTGGTAGGAGAAAATGTGCGCCAGCTCGTGGAACGGATCGCACTGGTATTGCTCGTCGTAGACCTCGCAGATGTGCTTGTTCGTTCGGGTATTGGCCGGCGTCCACGTTGTACCGCTGCCTAAACCTTTCGCCTCCATGTCCGGATACAAGTCAATGGTGACAACTTCCGGCAGTTGCATCTTTAAGACGGCGCTTAGCTTAGCGTAGGCATTTTCCCGCTCGCGGACGATCTTCTCGATATTCTCCTCGGCGTATGAGCCTGGTCGATACCTGAACAAGAAATGTTCCGATTGCTTCTGTGCCGTGAGCCTGGCCCGCTCCTCCACGGGCGGGTAGACCGGAATCACACACTGTCCCCACGCGGCGGCCAAGACGAGATCGAGAGAGCCATAAGCCACCAGCGTCATGTCCCATTTGCGATGATCGCGCGTGCCAGGCTCGATATCGTGGTTCGGTTTGAACAACGTATAGACCAAAACGGGGCTGGGACCAATGGCAGGAACGCGATACGGAATCGTGATGCTCGTTGTCTTCCCAGCGGGGATGGTTTCGATCGTGTCGGAGAAAAAGCCGCGCGGCCGGGCCAGGACGCCCTTACTCTCTATGTTGTCGGGATCGTTCACCGCCACGAAAGCCTCAAGTCGCATGTCTGCATTGCTCTTGTTCTGCACTTTGAACACGACGAGATTGCCTTTCTCCTTGGAGCATGCCGTTTGAACTTCTTTCACTTCAAAAGGCTGATTCTCGACGTTTGTCAACCTCATGTCCTCGATGCCGGCTGCTGACACCTTGAAGGGGTCTACCGTTACGATGGTCGTCGAGGTCGAGACCGCCGAGACCGGATTGACGTACGGCTCGCTCATTCTCAATAGGAATCGAATGTCTCTCGTGACCGAAGCGATGGGCGCGATGGTGTCGATGAGTCTCTTCTCGCGCGGAGCCAGCGTATACTCGACGCCCATGCCTGAGTTGCCGTAGCCTTTCTTTTTGCTCTCGGTCCTGTAGTTGACCTTGAAGTGTAGTGTCTCCGGCGTCAGATTCTCCACGGATAGTTGGAGCCGGACGGCCGGATAGAGTCCGAATGACCAGGGCACCCCGTAAAAGGCATTACAATCCACCGTAAGCTCACCGACGGATAGGGATCGCTTCCACGCATCGGGAATCGTCAGATCGTACGTCTCTGCAATCGCCCAGCTTGCGCAGCAAGAGATTAAAGCCAAGCCCGCAAGATATTTTAGTGCGATTCCCTTAAGAGCATTCATTTCTTTGCTTTCCATTCTAACGACCGTGCCCTACGTGGTGATCCCGCAGACCTTATTCAATTCCTCCTGGGTCGTAACGCCTTCACTGACCAATCGTCCACCGTCGGCTAACATGTTCGTATGACCTTTGTCTCTAAGAATATTTTCAAGCTCATCCAGGTCGGCTTTATTCAGAATGGCTTTTCGCAACCGGCTATCGAGCTGGACCATTTCCGCGATGAGTACCCGGCCCTTGTAGCCGGTGTTAAAACAATCGCCGCATCCAACAGGCTCGAATGAGCCGGTTTCTTCGTCCTTCCGTTTGCATTTGTTGCAGAGCCTCCTGACCAGCCTTTGGTTCAAGACGGCTGAGACGCTGGACGTGACCTGATACGGCTCGATTCCCATCTCCAGCAGCCGGAGCAACGCCCCGGCGGGCGATCCGCTGTGCATCGTGCTCATCAATAGATGGCCCGTCAGTCCCGCTTCGATGGCGATCTTGGCGGTCTCGGCGTCCCGAATCTCCCCGATCATCAAAACCTGCGGGTCCTGCCTGAGCAACGACCGCAAGGCCGTGGGAAAAGTCATCTGCCCGTGCGGCGTGATCTGAACCTGAGTCGCACCGTCGATCCGGATCTCGACCGGGTCCTCGAGAGTCACAACGCTCTTGCCCGGAGAAGATTTCAGGATGTAGCGTAGAAGTCCGGCCAGCGAGGTGCTCTTGCCGCTACCCGCCGGGCCGGTCAACAACAGAACGCCCTGGCTCTGAACTGCTATTCTTTTCAAAACCGCGTAGACATCCGCAGAAAACCCCAACTGTTCCAGGTTCATTAGCTCCGTATTGCGGTAAAACAGGCGCACGACCGCCCGCTGGCCGTGGATCGTAGGAAAAATTGCCAATCTCTGATCCATAATCCGGCTTTCCCGGCTCTCGTCGATCTCGATGCGGCCTTCCTGGGGGATGTCATTGCGATAGGTCAGAAGCCCTCCGAGGACCTTCAGCCTCGCGATGACATTGTCGCAGAGGGCCTTGGGCAGCTCGTCCACGGTATTTAGGACACCATCAAGCCGAAATTTCACGGCCAATCCGGCCCCGGTCGGCTCGAAATGGATGTCGCTCGCGCCGTACTCCACGGCTCTATCGAGCATGTCGTCCACGAGACGCACAACGTCCTTTGCCGTCTCCTTGGATACATAAGTACCGTTCTGAGGATGGCTTGCCGTCGTTTGGTCACGATCTGGTTTTGCCGAATTTTGCATCTTTCAACTCTTTGTTACGTCAGATAAGACGCACCGGGCGTCCTGAACGTTATTCGCAAAAGCGATTTTTTTCATCATATCACGCTGATTTGTGTTAACATAGTCTTTAGCGTTGCGTCTTAACGAATAGATATAGAGTCGCACAGTGTAAACGGGCGCGCATGTTTAGCAAGGCTGTCAGTTATGGGTCGCTTTGGGATTTCGCGGTTCCGGAATCTATCGCCGAGAGCCAGCGATGGGTGCTGTCTGCGATGCAGAAGCACGGCCAGGAACTCGTCACGATGCTCTGGCGCATATTGGGCAACGAGCAGGACGTGTGCGACGCTTACCAGGACACTTTTCTGCAACTGGCTCATTTCAGGGCGGGACGAAAACCTCGATATGTTAAGGCGTATGTCTTCCGCACGGCGAACAATGTGGCCATCTCAATGCTAAGGCGCAGGATAGCGGAAAGGAAAAGGCAATCTCAGCCTGGTACGGGAAAAGAGACAGCGCATTCGCCCGCAAAAGAGCTCGACGCGAAATATTTGCAGGAGACTCTGAGAACGTGCATTACCCAGTTGCCGGAACATTTGAGGAACGTATTGACCCTGCGCGATCTGGCGCAAATGTCCTATCACCAGGTGGGCAAAGTGCTGGGCATCTCCCCGGGGACGGCAAGGGTCTACAGATGCAAAGCAATTCAACTATTAGCCGTATGGATGAATAAAGAAGAATGACCATGGCAAAAAGACAAGCAGGTAATCCGTGCAGACGAATCAGAGCCAGGTTATACGCGGCTGTGAACAAGCATTTCGGGCCGGAAACGGGCTGGTTGCGGGATCATATCGCCACTTGTCCGCGGTGCCAGCGTCGGTTGGCCTCCTCCGGAAAGGTCCATCTGGCGTTGTCATCTATCAAAACGCAACCCCACAGGCTGGATTTACTGATGCGTGCAAACGAACAAGCCATTTCCGTGCTCAAGCACAATCTGAGGGAAGAGCCGAAGGCCCAGCGGCTCAAGGCAAGGCTACCCAAGCCGAAGCCGTTGGAAAAAGTCGCCAGGTATGGAGTTTCCGTAGGGGGTCTGGCCGCATGCATCACGATACTCATTTTGATGAAGATCGGCGTATTCTCCTCTGTGAATTCCGTTGAGAACCGAGGCCGCAAGGCCATGATACAATATTACGTCAAACACGTCGGCCAGGATATGGCGAACGAGGTCTTTCCGGCGGAGGCGAAGCCGCCGGCATCCGCACATCAAACCGCTTAGCCCGTCTATCGCGCGCGTTACCGGTCATTCACCCCGCAGTGGACAGAGAGCCGTTCCGATAACCTTTCCACAGGACATACCTCTCGATCTGTGATTACCCATTTTTGACCGCAAATCGAAATCTGCCAATTGGCAATCGAAATTTTGATAAGGGGGGGATTATTACGTATATTTTAGGTACAGCCCCCCGGAGGAGGCTGTACGCTTGCCGCCTATGGCTGAATTCGGAGGATGGCAGACGGAGGACAAGCTCACTGGATTTATGATTGATGCTTTTTCTATTGTCGAGCCCGTCTCGACGAGGTCGCATCCATAAATCATAAATCGTAAATTATACATCGATTGGGGGTACCTGGAAACATGGCGCGGATTTTTGGATTCAGGCTCAAAGACAGTCGTCCGAGTGAGAACCGCTCCGGTGTTCGTCCGGATGATGACTTCGATGAGGATATCAGCGGCTTGTCACAACTGTACAGCCCGGGGGAAGACAGCGTCAGTCGGGTTCGCGACGTGGCCGATGTCCTTTCTGAGATGGGAACGATCACGAGTGAGCAGCTTTCTGAGATCAGGCGCAAGCAGAAGGCAAAACCGAGCAGTGACGTTTGTCACATCATTACGGAACTGCGTTTGGCCGGTGAGCCGGACATCTCTATGGCGCGGGCGGGTCTGTACGGGCTGGAGTTTCGCCGGATTGATCCGGAAACGGTCGATCGAGATGCCTTTGGCCGCCTCGACATCAACTATGTGAAGAGCAATCGGATTATGCCCATTGCGGTTCGGGACCAAACGCTGGTGGTCGCAACGAGTCATCCCTCCGACCTATTTGTGATCGAAGACGTCAAACGGCAGACTCGGATGAACACCGAGACCATTGTCTGCCTGGATTCGGATATTGACAGCGTGTGCGACGTCCTCAGCGACGAGAGAATGAACCACAATCTTGATGACATTATCAACGACATGACGGACGTGGAGGTCGTTCAGGATGAGCAAGAGGACTCGGAGGATCTCGAAAAAATGGCGGGTCAGTCGCCCGTCATCAAGTTCGTGAACTACTTGATCAGCAACGCGATACGGGAAGGCGCCAGCGATATTCATATCGAACCCAAGGAAAAGTATATGAAGACGCGGTATCGTATCGATGGCGTGCTCTTTGAAATGAAGCGTTCGCCGATGAAGATGCACCCCGCGATTGTGTCCCGTATCAAAATTATGGCGAACCTGGACATCTCCGAGCGGCGGCTGCCCCAGGACGGCAAAATCAAGGTCTCCGTTGGCGGCAGGGCCATCGATCTGCGTATCTCGACACTGCCGACCAATCACGGAGAAAAGGTGGTGGTCCGTGTGCTGGACAGTCAATCCATCCGGCGCGGCCTCGATCAATTGGGTATGGAGGCGGACGCATTGGAGACGTTCCAGGAGCAGATCGTGCTGCCTCACGGGATTCTCTTAGTGACCGGCCCAACGGGATCGGGCAAGAGCACCACGCTGTACTCCGCCCTGGGTCAGATGGACGGTGACAAGCTTAACGTCTCGACGGTCGAGGACCCGGTGGAGTACGAACTGGATTTCTGCAACCAAGTGCAGGTTAACGAAAAGATCGGCCTGAGTTTTGCCGCGTCGCTTCGGAGTTTGCTGCGCCAGGATCCGGACGTCATCATGATCGGCGAAATTCGTGATAACGAGACGGCCCGCATCGCGGTCCAGGCTGCTCTGACGGGACACCTGGTCTTATCCACGTTGCATACTAATGACGCGGCCGCCAGCATTCCAAGACTGGTGGATATCGGTATCGAGCCATATCTAATCGCCGCCTCGCTGAACGCGGTGCTTGCACAACGATTGGTCCGAAAGATTTGTCCGAAGTGCAAACAGCCCTACGAAGCGTCGAAGAACGTGCGAAAATATCTGCAAAACGCGGGCGTCCGACCAAACGAAATCTTTCACGGCGTCGGCTGTGACAACTGTCGAGGCTCAGGCTATGTCGGCCGGGCTGGTATATACGAGTTGCTGGTCCTGGATGAACGATTCCGGGATATGATCAATAAGGACCCATCGGTGAACAATATGCGCCGGGTTTTCCAAGAAAGCCGCAGGCGAACGCTGTTCGATGATGGGATCGTGAAGATCAAGCAGGGATTGACAACCATAGAAGAGGTCCTCCGTGTGACGGAAGTCTATGGTAAGAGCGAAGAGGAAGCATTTGTCGAGAATATCGATCCTGAGAAATAAGTGGTCGGAATAACAGGGTCAACAAGATGAATAATCCAGGACGTTCTGTCAATCCTATCAAAAAAGTAAACTAATCATGCGTAAGAACTCAATAATTGTCGGTTCAGTACTTGTTGTGGTCGGAGGCGCCAGCCTGTGGTGGGCCCTTACCCAGATTCGCACCGAGCGGGACGAGATCGCTCAATGCCAGTCTAAGTACAGTACTGAAACCGACGATTACATGAAACAATACAACGAATGGCTTCGCCTGCCCGCCGAGGAGAGGGCCACCTTTCCATTGCTGCTGGATAAGGATGGTCAAACCAAGACAAGGTCTCAATTGAAGCAGGAGCAGCACGAGAGACTCACGGCGGACCTGGACAAGCTGGCTTCAACCCAGGCAGAGATTCCTCCGTTTGCAGACGTTCTTTACGGGGAGAACTGGCCGATGGAAATCGAAGCCTATAAGAAGCAAAAGGAACTAAATGAGTACGTTTTCACAGGTTCCATCATATGTACTTCGATGGGAGGATTCATCTACGCCTGGTGGCTACTCTTGGCGACGGTGCGAATACTTCTCAGAGGTTTGGCCGGCCTGAAACAGCGTGTGGCGGCCATGAGAACGGAACCTGTAGAGGTGTCCGACGAGCCGACGGATGCGATTGACTTAGAGGATATGGCACCTGAGCAGCAAGAACCGCCACCGTCGAACCTGCGAGAGAAACACGCAAAGGCCCTCCCGAATTCGAACTGGGGCCATTGGGCACCGATTCAGCGTGACCCCGAGGTCAGCGCCGAAGTGGACCAGATCAAGAGGATTACCAGCGAAGCAGACCGTATCGCGGCCTTACTCTCCGACGAGGAAACCCGTCACGTGGAGGCCACGACCGTCAAGCCGCTCGAACCCCGCGATCAGGCTGAACCGCTGGACAATACGCTCAAGGAGCTCAGCCAGGAGGTCTCGGCCATCCGCGAGTACACGGCTTATCAGCAGGATCGACTGGAGAAGCTCCAGGACGGCTACGACTGGAATATCATCAGAACGTTTTGTCTGCGTATCATCCGGTGTATCGACAACCTCGACAACCGTATTGCCAAGCTCAGAGGGAAGCACATGAGGAACACCCATCTGGCGGAGGTAAAGGACGAGCTAATCTTCGCGTTGGAGTCCAGCGGCGTCGAGCAGTTTGAGCCGGAGATCAACAGTGAATATCGGGGACAGGAAAAATACGCGGAGGCCGTCAAAGACAGGCAACCGTGCGAGCAGCAAGAGCAAAGAGGCAAGATAGCCGCCGTCATTCGGCCTGGCTACCAATACTTCATCAGCGAGGAGAATATCAAGGTGGTGCGTCCGGCCCAGGTAAGGCTTTTTGCCTGAAGATACCGTCGAACCGGGATTCGGACAACTACAAAACAGGGGGTGTAATATGGCGAACATAGTGGGAATAGACCTCGGCACCACGTACTCGGCGTTGGCGATTCTCAACGCGATCGGCAGGCCGGAGATTATCCCCAGTGTGGATGGTGAGCGGCTGATACCATCGGCGATCTTCTTCGATGAGGAGAACTCGGACGTTGTCCGCATCGGTATTGAGGCGATCAATTCGCGTCATCTGAACGCCCAGAGGTCCGTCCGCTGGATCAAGCGGCACATGGGCGATCCGAATTACCGCCGGAACATCGATGGGAAGGACTGGACGCCCGTGGAGCTCTCCGCCCTAATCCTCAAGAAGCTCAAACAGGACGGCTCCATTGAGCACGGCGAGATTCGTGACGCGGTCATCTCCGTTCCAGCGCACTTCGACGAGGTGCGCCGGAAGGCAACGATGGACGCCGGGACGTTGGCCGGGTTGAACGTGATCGGCATTGTCAACGAGCCTGTCGCCGCGGCGCTGTATTATGCGACAACCCGCAGTGTTTCGGGAAAAGTCCTGGTCTACGACCTCGGTGGAGGAACGTTCGATGTGACCATCATGGACGTCAACGGCCGTGATATGGACATCATCTGCTCGCAGGGCGACCACGCCCTCGGAGGCGTGGACTTCGACCGCAGAGTGCTGGAGCTACTGGAGAAAAACTACAAGGAGCAGTTCGGGGCCGAGCTTGTCAGCTCCGAGGAGGAGCGAGCCAAATACGAGGATGAGGCCGAAGATATCAAAAGGACGTTGTCACGCCGCGCCGTCGCGAAAAAAATGCTCTACGGTCCGGCGGGCAATATGAGAGTGGAGATCACACGGGAGGTGTTCGAGCAGGCCATTTCCGAGTGGATGGACCGCGCCGACATCCTGGTCGAGGTCGCTCTCGAGCAGGCGGGTATCGAGCCGTCCGGGATCGACAAGGTCCTGCTGGTCGGCGGTAGTACGCGGATTCCATTAGTTCAGCAACGTCTGGAGAAGATGTTCGGATTCGCGCCGGAGGCGGCGGTCAACGTGGACGAGTGCGTGGCGATGGGCGCCGCTTTGCACGCCGGCTTGACGATGCTCAGGGAAAACCCCGACGCGGTGCCGACGGGCATTGCCAGCGGACTGAGGGATATTCATCTGACCGACGTCTGCAATCACAGCTACGGCACCATTTGTGCGCCGATAGACAAAGAAACGGGCCGGCGTGTGATCCAGAACCGCATCATTCTGCAAAAGAATACGTCGTTGCCCTGTGAAGCGACGCAAACGTTTTATACTCTCACCGACAATCAGGAGGAGATCGAAGTCACCATTACACAGGGTGAGGATACTGAGGTCGCGTACGTTAACAAGATTGCGACGCATAAGTTCAAGCTGCCGCCGGACAGGTCGGCGGGCTGTCCCGTTCAGGTCACCTACAGTTACGACGTGAACCAGAGAATGCACTGTAAGTTCGAGGACGTCGACTCGGGACGCATCCTCGAGGTCGATCTGTCGTTGGACCAGGACGGCAAAGTCTCGCAGAGTGACGTTAAAGAAGATGAATTGTCGGCCGTCGGTAAGTCGCAAGTGGAGTAACAACCTTAGATTGTCGATTGGCGTTTGCGAAGTCCAATCATGAATCGTAAATTTCACCCGCCTGCGGCGGGCAAGAGTCGAAAATCTCTATGACCGGGTTCTTGATCTTATTCTTGGTTCTGTTGGCTGGCTCTGCGGTCGTGATCTTCTCAGGTCTGTTCGACCACTTCAAATGGGCTGGATTCTCGCGTCTGATACCGGAGCTCTCGGCTTGCTTTTCACAGCTTGTCCAGAGGATAAGGAGGATTCGATTTTCAATCGCCGATCTTCGACTTTCGATTGCCGGTCTTCGAGAGTCGATTGCTGGGTCGAAATCACAAATCGCCAGCGAGGATCCGCCACCTTTGGAGCCGCCGGACATGAGCATTTTCAACTGCCGCGTCCAAACGAACACGGTCGAGGAGAACGGTGAGATCCAGGACGTATTCAGCGTGGAGATCTGTGGCTCGATCCAGGCTCCGAACAACGGATGCCGGGCCTCGATAGCGCTTTCCCTCGTGGATGTCACCGATGAGCCGGGTGCACCCGTGCAGACCTGGCTGGACGTGGGGACTTCCGCTAACGGGCCGAACATGTCTGCATTCGGTCAGCAAGCCGAGCTGGGCCGGCTTCCGCAAAAGGTCACGACGCTGTCCGAATGGACGTCCGTCGCCCAAATACGAATCGACAGGTTAGTGTTTGCCCGCCGGGGCCGGCGCGCTCTCCAGCTTGAGGCGTCGATCTCATCCACCAAGGGCGGTCACGAGCTCTGCCATGCCCGGTGCTCATTCGCCTACAACAACTCCGCCCACGGCTATCTGGACTTGCAGGAAAACGCTGAACGGACCAAGGTACTGGCCGTGGCGCTGGCCTTTGCAGTCAGTGCAGCCGACGACGAATTAGCCGAGTGTGAGGTCGAACTGATCCAGAACTGGGCCAGAGACAATATCATCGCCAGTTCGAGCCGTGCTTCCGAGGTGGATGCACGTAAGCTCGAAAAGGTCTTGAGCAGAACAGTTGCTTTCTTTCGCGAGGGCAACCGCCTCGACACGCACAGAATTTGTCAGGAGATCGTCGATCTGGCGCCTGTCGCTCAGCGCTACGACATTCTCGATCTGTGCCTGTACGTGGCCCGCGCGGACGGTTTCGTGGCCGTCGAGGAATCGGCTATCTTAAAGGACCTGGCGGCCTGGCTCGAAGTGGACACCGAGAAGTTCCGCCTGATGATGGAGAAAGTCCTTCCTATTCACATGCACGAGGTGAAGGACGTCCAGGCCATGCTCGGCTTGACATCGGACATGAGCCGGGATAAGGCCCGCCGGCACTTGAATAAGGAATACAGCCGGTGGAACGCGAGGGTGACGAACTCCGACCCTGGTATTCAGAACCAGGCGGACCAGATGCTCAAGCTCATCATGGAAACCCGAGGCCAATACACGGCTGAGCCCCCCAAGACAAGCAAATCTCGGTCCCGTGTCGCCGTTAAAGGTCGCTGACGCGAACCGCAATACAATACATTTCAAAACAGTCCAAACCACAGAAGGTGTAAGAAGGCGCTTTACAGTAGCATGGGCATCTTGCCCATGTTTTCCTCCTGGCTTTATAACCTTTCAGAACGTCTTTTCATGGGCGAGACGCCCATGCAACTCACGGGCAAGATGCCCGTGCTACGTCTCTGCCTCAGAGCATTGGAATTTGTGGGTAGATTGGAAAAGAGTGGCAGCCTCAAGAGCAGCGCTCCCCTTAGCTTGTCGAATGGGTTGGGAACGGCCTGTCCCACCATCCCCGAAGCCTACGGCTTTGAGCCTGCCACCCAGTCGATTTGTCATTCCCGCGAAAGGGCTCGTTGCCAAACGCTGCAATTGGGCATTTGAGATTGCCACGGCCTATTTCATAGGCCTCGCAATGACATGTAAACGCCTCGCTTGTCATTGCGAGGAGCAAAGCGACGAAGCAATCTCTCCTTTAGCAGCAAGCCCGAAAGCGAGAATCCATTCCGTACGTTACGTTCCTGGATCCCTGCTTTCGCAGGGATGACAACAAGAATCGGTCAGCATGAGTACTTAGCTCGTTAGAAGAATGATTTTTAATTACCCCGTCATCATGGTAAACAT
>CAYZAH010000059.1:0-11474 GCA_964475805.1 uncultured Pirellulales bacterium
GACAGTCAGCTTTCCAAACGACGGAAAGCAGACAGTCCCATGGCTCGTTTTGACGGCGTCTTTCCGTCAAGAGATGCCTGTCCCTGCCGTTCGCAAAAGGGACAGTCAGCTTTCTATACGACAGAAAGCAGACAGTCCCTTAATCGTCTCCCTCAGGATATCTCCTGTGACGGGTTTCATAATGTAGGCCTTGATTCCCAGGCTCTTGGCCTGTTCCGGACTGATGTCTTTGCTGTATCCTGTGCACAGGATGATGGGGATGTCCGGTCTGATCGCAAGGAGGCTTTTAGTCAATTGGAGACCCGTCATTTGTGGCATTCGATGATCCGTAATGACCAGATCGAATTTGTCAGGCTCCGCCTCAAATGCTTCCAACGCTTCGGGGCTGCTTGTCTTTCCAATGACACGATATCCGAACCGCTCAAGAGTTTGCTTCATCACGTGGACAATAACGCTTTCGTCGTCAACCAGCAGGATGAGGCCGTTATCTTCTTTCGGAGCCGCCGATGGCTCCGCGACTTGCGCATCTTCGGCCTGAATCCTGGGAAAAAACACGCTGAACGTCGTTCCTTCTCCCTCCCGGCTTTCCACGCCGATGAGAGCGCCGCATTTTTTTGTAATACCGTGAACGACGGACAACCCCATTCCCGTTCCTTTGCCCACTTCTTTCGTTGTGAAGAAAGGCTCGAAGATGTGCTCCATCACCCCGGGGGCCATCCCGCAGCCGGTATCGCTGACGGTCAATCGAACGTAGTGTCCTTGCTTCAAGAACACGTTGTTAACGGTCGCGTCTCGATCAACGTCAACATCCGTCACGGCCACTTCCAGCAGTCCTTTTTTCCCGGCCATCGCGTCAGCGGCGTTACTGCAGAGATTCAGCATGATCTGGTGGACGTGTATGAGGTTGCCCATGATGAGACTATCGGTCGCCTCGATATTCTCTCGGACTGTCACGTTGGAGGGCAGGGCCGAGCGGATTGTCCTGAGGGCTTCCCTGGCCACTGAGGCGATTCGTAACGGTCTTCTGTCCTCTTCTCCCTCTCGGCCGAAAGTCAGTATCTGTCCTATGAGATCCTTCGCTCGATTCGCCGAGACAAGCACTTCCTTCAGATTATCGTGTGCACGTGTTCCTTCCGGGATATCCTGGAGCGCCAGGTTGGTGAAGCCGATCATCGCTCCAAGCATATTGTTGAAATCATGGGCGATTCCTCCCGCCAACGTTCCTATCGCTTCCATTTTCTGAGCGCGTCGAAGGAGGGCTTCGATCTGCTGTTTCTCCCTTTCCGCCTGCTTGCGTTCTATCGCATAGTAGACTGATTTGGTCAGATTATGCACGTCGTAACAGCCTTTGGTGAGATACTCCTGAGCACCATTGGCAATGGCCCTCAGGCCGGTGTTCTCATCAAACTCGGCCGTAATGACAACGATGGCTACGTCGGGATACTTGCTCGTGACCTGGACAACGGTATCGAGGTTCTGACTGTCCGGAAGATTCAGATCCAGCAGGATAACGTCGAAGTGATCGTTGTCCAAAAGGCTGCAGGCTTCCGCGAGAGACTCAGCCGATCTCAGATCGGAGACAGGGAGTGACGATTTCTTCAGCATTGCGCTCAAGACGATGCTGCTGGCTCGATCATCTTCAACGATAAGTATCTTATATGATTTCACAGGCTCGCGTTCCATGTTCACTCCCTGGGACTGGCTCGTTCTGACGGTGTCATTCCGTCAAAAGGTGCCTGTCCCTCACGTTCCAAAAGGGACAGTCAGCTTTCCAAACGACGGAAAGCAGACAGTCCCATCCATCGGCTTAAACACAAGGTGATATTAGAAAAGAAACAAAGGTATTTCTCGTGGATCGTTGGGACTGGCTCGTTTTGACGGCGTCGTTCCGTCAAAAGGTGCCTGTCCCCCTCTCAAAAAGAGACAATCAGCTTTTTGAACGACAGAAAGCAGACAGTCCCATCCCAGGTTGTTCCGGGTTGTAAAACCGGGAATTGCCTAATCATGCAAGGCTGCAATTCATCCGACATGGTGCTATGAAACTGGAGGAGCCAGTCTCCTGCAAGTAGATGAACGTCTCTGATAGAGTGCGGCTGTGAGCAGCAGAGATGTAAGAGTTGCTATCGTATCAATAGATTCCGCACCTATCGAAATGGTTCGTTGCAATAGCGTTGCCGTAAACGAACAGAACAGACGGCTTGGATATTGAGTTCTTTTCGATACGCGATAACCCAGGGGAGAGTCTTAGCTCTCCCTTCTCTGTTAGGAGAAGAAGAATGAGTATGACGAGAACAACAAGAAAGACCGGTTTCTCGCTGGTCGAGTTGGCTGTGGTCGTGGTGATCATTGGCGTTCTGGCGGCCTTTGCCGTGCCGAGATTCAGAGCTTCGGTGGAGCGCTCAAAAGCAGCGGAAGCGTTCAATTATCTTGCAGCCGTCCAAGCGGCGCAGGAACGCTATCACGCGCGCCAGAGTACCTATGCCGATGATCTGGATGTGCTGGATATCAAGCTGACGACGCCGAAGTATTTCTCGGTGGGTTCAATCTCTGCCGGCAGTACGGGCGATCTGGAGGACTCTTGGGCGCTGTCGCTGACGCGGTCCGGCGCCGCCGCGGGTTATGGCGAGTACACCGTGACCTTCAATGAAGAAGGCTTCGACGTGGAAGACAGTACCATCGTTGACCTTCCGGATATTAATCCGATGCAGACGTAGACCTCAGGATTCAGGACTGCTTGATATTGTACGGAAACACGAAATCATAAACGTTGTCCTCGATCTAACATGGGGTCGAGTCCCGGCCGCTGTCAAGATGAATTGAAACCAGAGAATCGAGAATACATGATGAGAGGGGCGGGGGGTGTTCCTGCTCCCATTTTTGTGAGTTTAGCAGCGTATTAGGAGTAACAGAAATGAGAACGACGAGAGTACTGAAAACGGCTGGTTTTTCACTGGTCGAATTAGCGGTGGTCGTAGTGATCATCGGTGTCTTGGCGGCTTTTGCCGTACCAAGATTCAGGTCCTCGGTGGAACGTTCCAAGGCCGCAGAGGCATACAACTACCTGTCGGCTGTCCAGGCGGCCCAGGAACGTTACCATGCACGTCAGGGCACCTACGCGGATGACTTGAGCACCCTGGACATCAAATTGTCGTCGCCCAAGTACTTTGCCATCGGCACCGTTAGCCCGGGGAGCACGGGGGACCTCCAGGACTCCTGGACGCTCACGTTGACCCGATCCGGGGCTTCGGCTGGCTACGGGGAGTACACCGTGACGTTTACCGAGGAAGGCTTTGATTCTGAGAATAGTACCATTGTCGATCATACAGACATTAATCCGATGCAGACGTAACGTGTGCAGAACTCTGATTCTTTGTGTCAAGGAGAAAGGAAATGGAAAGAACCAAAACAATGATGAAGGCCGGTTTTTCGCTGGTCGAATTGGCGGTAGTCGTGGTGATCATCGGCGTGTTGGCGGCATTTGCCGTGCCGAGGTTCAGGGCGTCCGTCGAACGTTCGAAAGCGGCCGAAGCGTTCAACTATCTGGCGGCGGTCCAGGCGGCGCAAGAACGCTATCACGCGCGCCAGAGTACCTATGCCGATGATCTGGACGTCCTGGACATCAAGCTGACCACGCCGAAGTACTTTTCGGTCGGCACGATCGGTGCCGGTAGTACGGGCGATCTGGAGGATTCATGGGCGCTGTCACTAACCCGGTCGGGAGCATCCGCTGGCTACGGTGAGTACACGGTAACCTTCAACGAAGAAGGTTTCGACGCGGAAGACAGTACCATCATTGACCATCCGGACATCAACCCGATGCAGACCTAAGCGGGTGATGTGTAGCGGAAGGTGATGGAAAAACTCTGAAGACTTGAGTGCAAGGTCTCTCGACCTTGCACCCAGAGTCTGCCTGAGGGAGGCTCTCTGTGGTAGGCATCGGCCATAAGTTTTGCTGGAGCCGCTCCATCGGCGTCTATCTGAGCACGGACAGCATCACCATCACGGAGGTGGGCAATACGCTCACGGGCCGAACCGTGCTCAAGGAGTTTAGTGCGAAGATCGGCGAAGAAGGGCCCGAAGTCGTCCTGAAGGAATTGCTCGAGACGCATCTGAGCCGCCAGGAACGGCGGAGTTTGCCTGTTTGCCTGGGACTCGGGCCGGAACAGACATTCTTTCTGACGCGCGCGGCTAATTTCGAGCCGCATGAGACGCCGTCCTTGAAATATCTGTTGGAGGCGTCCGGCGGCGCGGGCTCGTTGGATTCCAAGAAGATCGCCGCTGACTATTTCAAGGTCGCCAAATTGAAGTCCATGGGCAATCAGCTATGGACTCTGGCGGCCTGTCGGCGAGATCTGGCGGAGTCACTTCTGGCTTCCATACGCGAGGCTGGAATTCGTAATTTCCGTTTGCAGCCCGGGCCGTTGCCGTTGCTGTCCGCGAAAAAACTGCTGCCCCGGCGATATAAATCGTGGAAGATCATCGTGCATGTTCTTCTGAATGCCGCGGGCGGACTGGCGGCTTTGGCTATCGGCGGACGAGTGGTCCTGTGGAGAGAGTTCGCCTGCGCGACCGAGCAGCGGCTGCAAGCGGTATGCTCGGCGATCCAAACAGTGCGGGCCCATGCGGCGACGTCACTGGGCAATCCCACGGTCGATGGAGTCTTTCTGCAGGGAGAGAAGGCCGACGAGTTGGCGGCGAGTATTGGCGAGGACCTCGGCATAGAAGCCGTGGCCGAAGAGGGCGAGGGATTCACCGACGCTCGGTGCAGCTATGGTCTTGCGCTTTCGGCAAGGGGCGGCGACGAACAAACGACCCTCGATCTGTTTCGGACGCTGCGGGAGGCCCCGAGCCTCTGGGCGATGTTCCCGACGAAACGCGCGGTAGCGGTGGTAGCCGCCACGGCGTGTATGGGGTTCATGATGTGGCAGAAAGATCACGAGCTGATCGGCAAGTATGAGACCTTCAAAAGGCAAAACGCTTCCTACGAATGGACGCATGGTGAGAGGACAGGAGAAATATCCAAGGAGCGAAAACAACTCCTGGCGGAGGTTCAGGCGGTAAGTAAGTTTCTGTCCACACGCATTACCTGGAGCGACTATCTGAGCGACTTGCCGACCCGACTGCCGGAGAACGCCTGCCTGTCCAATATTTGGGCGGTCAATGAAATGAAGGAGACGAACAAGAAGAAACAGGGTCGCAAGGCCAAGAAATCGCTCACGTTACGGGGCGTCACGCGGTTTGCCGAAGGTTCCGCGGCCCCGGAAGAGATTGATGCGTTTCTCGAATCGCTGCGCAACGTCGACTTGCTCCGTCGGGATTTTCCTCAAGTCGAACTGGCCGAGATCAAATGGCGCCGGGAGGGCAGCAGTGACATAGCGATGTTCACGATTATCGCCATGCCGAAAAACAAGGGTGCCGGTGAAGAGGAGAAAGAGTAACGGAGATGGATGCCGGAATCGACAAAGCCAAATTGCTGCACTACAAGGAGATTGCGGTAAGGCATTTGAGCAATCCGGCGAAACTGCGTCTGACGACGGTTTTACTGCTCGTTGGGCTGGGCGTTGCGTTGATATACGTGCCGTTCTCCAAGCGGATCGAGGAAGCGCGGAGACTGTTGGCCGATGAGCGAGAGCGAAACGAGAAGATCAGCGACGTCGAGACTCTTCGCAAATGCGCGAGGATGTATCAAAGCCACATTAGTGATCCCTCGGATACGAATGAATGGGTCCAGTTCATTCTCGATGGTTTGCAGAAATTCAAAGTGCGGCTGCGGACGATGGAATCTCATGAGCAGCGGCGCATCGGACCTTATCGTGCTGTGACACTCTCGATGGAAATCGAAGGCGTCTACCCTGAGCTTAAGGCGTTTGTCAAATGGCTGGAGATGACGGATCGTTTGCTCCGCCTTGACTCCGTGCGTTTTGAAAAGCGACCGGACAGTTTGCTTATGAAGGTAATTGTGTTAGGACTTGTGCCCAAAAATGCTCGCACTCGTTGACAAATTGTCAGTATGGCTTGCCGTTGCGATTCTGGGGTACTTGGCGTACACAACCACAGAAAGAAGCGGCTTTTCCTTGGAGACGGGGAAGGAACTCCCCACGATCACCAAGAAGATGCTAAAGCCCGAGTTGATCGTGCCGAAAGATCACACCAGCCCGGTGGGGCGAGACCCGTTCGAGGTGGATTGGTCCACCTATTTCGATGTTTCCGCCGTCGGCGCCAAGGGGCAAGAGAAGCCGGAAGAGGGCGGGCAGACGTCGGAGCCGAGAGCGACTGATCCGAAAAGAACGCCGGCACTGCCAATAAGACTCATGGGAATCCTGATGGCTGGCAACGGGCAGAGTGCGGCTCTGATCGATGGAAAAGTATATCAGGTCGGCTCGCTGATCGACGGCGCCGACCCGGAAACCTGTTGGACCATCCAGGCCATCAGGAAAAGCGAGGTTGTGCTGAGGTTTGGAACGGTGAGCAAGACTCTGATGATCTCGCGGCGTCCGGCCGCAACCCCTGCACAGGTGTCTGAGACGTCAAAGGAGGCTGAACGATGAACGATACCGTTGTCGTCGAAGAACAGCCATTGCTGGTTCAGTACCTCCTCAAACACGGTCTGCTTGAAGCCGAAGACATCAAGACTATTCACGAAGCGCTGAACGGATCATGTGATTCCCTCGAAGAAGCCCTGATCGTGAACGATCTCGTGACCGATTCGGATATCGCACGGGTCTACAGCGAGGAGCTTCGTCTGCCTCTGATTGATGGCGAAGAACCGATGAAGGTCGATAAAGACCTGGTGGAGCTTGTCGGAGAACACATTTGCCGTGAGCACACGCTCATCCCGCTCGTGCGCGACAAGGATACGCTCCTGATCGCCGTGGCCAATCCGACCGATCTGTCGTCGCTGGAACAGGTTCAACTGTCCACGGGCCTGGTGGTCAGCCCACTCGTGGCGAGCACGACGATCATTGATGACGCCATCGGCGAGGCGTTCGGCACGCGCGACATCGTCAAAGAGATTGCATCCGAAGCGGGCGCAGAGGGGATGGCCCAGGAACAATCGGACGAGGATGAGGACGTAGAGGAGGTCGTGAACCTGGATCGACCCGTGCCCAAGAGTCGCGACAGCCACGTGATTCGACTGGTGAACCATATTCTCTCGAAAGCCGTGCTCGAAAGCACCAGTGATATCCACATCGAGCCTTTCGAGAACAATGTGAAGATACGATTTCGTACGGACGGCCAGTTACACGAGATTTCACCGCCGCCGAGAGCGATGTATATCCCGATGATCAGCCGGCTGAAGATTCTGGCGAAGATGGATATCGCCGAGCGGCGCGTGCCCCAAGACGGCGCCATCGCCCTGAAGTTAGGTGATAAGCGGGTGGACCTGCGTGTGAACACGGTCCCCACGGTCTTCGGCGAGAAGATGGTCATGCGAATTCTCTCCAAAGGCGCGATCCCGCTCGATCTGACCAAGCTGGGCTTCTCGCAGGTGCAAGCGGAAGATTTCAAAGTGGCCGCAGAAAGTCCACACGGACTGCTTTTGGTAACCGGGCCTACCGGCAGCGGCAAGTCCACGACGCTGTATGCCGTGCTGAACTTGCTGAACAAACCCAATGTCAACATCATGACCATCGAGGATCCGGTCGAGTACAAATTCGAGGGCATGAACCAGGTGCACGTCCGCAGCCACGTCGGCCTGACGTTCGCCTCGGCCCTTCGAGCGTTCCTTCGGCAAGACCCCGACATCATCATGGTTGGTGAAATCCGAGACCAGGAAACGGCGCAGATATGTCTGCGAGCGGCCCTGACCGGGCACATGGTGCTTTCGACGCTGCACACAAACGACGCCTTGGCGGCTGTGAACCGTCTTGTAGACATGGGAGCCGAGCGTTTTCTGTTGGCCTCGGCGCTCAGGCTCATCGAGGCGCAGAGGCTGGTCAGACGCCTTTGCGACAATTGCAAGGAGAAATATCAGCTCGACGGTGATGTCGCCGCCAAATGGCACCTGGATACCGAAAAGGAATACTTCCGTCCTAAAGGGTGCATGAACTGCCGAGGGAGCGGCTACAGCGGGCGGGTCGGCCTGTTCGAGGTTGTTCCGATCAGTCGGAAGCTCAAAGACCTGATCGGTCTGGGCGCGACGTTGCCCGAATTGCGGGCCGAAGCGCGCAGGGAAAAGAGGATGCTCCTGCTCGACGCCGGCCTGAGAAAAGTCGAAGTCGGCTTGACGAGTCTCGAAGAGGTGCTCAGCACGTGCATGGCCGAATCGGATGAGGAGGACGAGCAAAAGGATGTGAAACTCGAAGAAAGCCCGAGACCGAATGAGGAAGTCTCGCGTGAGTCTGAAATGATGCAGAACTCGGAGGTCGCATAGCGGTGCAAACGACAACAGCAACAACTCCGTCCGGAATGTCCTGGGCCCAAAAGCACATCAGGACGTCTTCTAAAATGCACCCCAGGATCAAGAGCGACGACAAGCTGCAATTCTTTCATCATCTTACCACGCTCTTCGCGGCGGGTACACCGCTTCTGGAGGCATTGCAGATCTCTTCGAGACAAACTCAGAGTGAAAAGATGCAGTCGGTCATTCACACGGTTGCTGAGCGTGTGGCCGGCGGTGCATCGCTCCATGAAGCCGCCGCGGATTTCCCCAAGGTCTTCGACCGGCAATGGATCGAAGTCCTAAAAACCGGTGAGGTAAGCGGGCAGCTTACCCAGGTCCTGACGGCGCTGACCGAATACATTGTGGCTTCGCGGGAGATGCGCAGCAAGATCGTCTCGGCGCTGATCTACCCGATCATACTGCTCAACGTAGCCATTATCGCGATCATTGTAATGCTTTGGAAGGTCGTGCCGGTTTTTGCCGACTTCTTTAAGGATTTCGATTCGAAGCTGCCGGCCATCACCCAAAAAGTGATTGATATCTCGCAATTCCTCCAGGCAAAAGGCGTCATGCTCTTGGTAGGAGTCGGCGTGTGTGTGTTCGCTCTGCGCTCGTATCTGCGCACCGAGCAGGGCAAGAGGATTCTCGACCAGTTGATTTTGACCTCTCCGTTGATCGGCGAATGTGCGGTATACGTCAACATGCAGAAGTTCGCCACGAACACAGTCCTTCTTCTGCGCAGCGGCTTGCCGTTGCTTGAGACGATATCGTCTTTGCAGGGAGTCTTTCATAACAACACGGTCTATCGGGACGCCATGGCGAAGATTCACCAGCGCGTAGCCGGGGGCGCCGGCCTGACGGTGGCATTGGAGGAATCCAGACTCTTTCCATCCATGGTAGTTTCCATGGTCAAAGTGGGAGAGGAATCCGGCGAAATGGCCAAAGTGCTCGACCAGTTGGCTTTGTATTACAGCGGCAAGGTCAAGAAGATTGTGGAGCGCTTGACGAGTTCTATAGAACCCGTAGTCATCCTGGGTATGGGTGTGAGTGTCGCGGTCATCCTCACGTCGATCTATCTGCCCATGTTCCAGATGGCCTCGGGGCCGAAATAAGAATTGGATAAGGATGGTTGATTTCCAGAAGCTCATCTCGGCGGTTGCTGAAAAAACGGATCGGCGTAAGCTTATTCGGCTTGCGGCGATTGTCGTGATAGGCGCCGTAGGGTTCGGGGCGATGCACTTTCTCTTTGGAAAGAAACCCGTCGTGGCCGTCGCCAAAGTCAGCCCCGCCAAGAAAAGCGACAAGACTCTCCGGCGCAACAGTCCGTCGAAGAAAACGACGGACGAAAAGACGACGGCTGATAGACGAGTTGAATCTGTCCGCCCCAGGCGGACCGATCTCAAATCGAAAATCGAACCGGATACGAACATTGTGGCAGGTTCCGCGAACGAGATTCAATCCGACCCGAATTCTGTCTTGGCTGAGGCCGATCCCGGTGAAGCTGCGGCTCAGGCGGGCGAAGACAAAGCGGTTGTTACCCAGAGCAGTGCCCCCTCGGGGCAAGAAAACACTTCTCTCGGACAGGCGGACGCGAACGATAACGAAGCTCGCACGCCCGCCACTTCCGCTGCGGTCGAGACCCAGCATCCTGAAACGGTGATGCCAGAGCCAGAGGCGAGTGAAATTCAATCACTGACATTTGCACCAAATACGCAGATTCCGGATGCCTTGCTCCTCTTGGCCGTCAGGTACCAGAAGAACATCGTTCCCTCCCCAGACGTGACGGGAACGCTGGCATTTGAGAATCTCTACAACGTGACGTTTGCTGAAGCAATGGAGGCTATTCTTGGCACTGATTTTCGCTACGAAGAAAAGGGCAACTTGGTCAAGGTTTTCCCGAGAGACAAAGGCGCTATGGTTTATAAGGTCTTCTCGCTTTACTATATCAACGCCGCCGAGGCCAGGAAGCTTGTCGAGCAGGTGCTCAGCACCGCCGGAAAAGTCGAGGTGACCACGGCGGCTCAGACGGGCATACCTTCGGAAGAGACCATCGGGCCGCAGACCGGCGCCGGCGACGCTCCGGCTATGAACGATATGCTCATCGTCTGCGACTATCCAGAGAATATCAAGATGGCCGAACAGGTCGTCGCCTCCATCGACATCAGGCCCAAGCAGGTCATGATCGAAGCGACGATACTCAGTGCCTCTCTCACGGAAGGCATGCAATTCGGCATCGACTGGCAGACAATCAAGAGTGTGGCGATCCAAAGTCTGGCCGATTTGGCCGCAGATACGCCTGATTACTATGGCTCGTCCGGCTCTTCGGCAAAGGTTGGCAGTAGCAATCTGGCCGGTGGATTGACGATCGGCTTCGTGCACAATGACGTGGCGGGGTTCATCCGGGCCGTAGAAGAGGTGACTGACGTGACTGTTCTGGCGAATCCCAAGATATTAGCCGTGAATAAGCAGCTTGGGCAGATATACATCGGCACGAAGATCGCCTATCAATCCCAAACCAAGCAGACGGACACCTCGACGACGGAGCAGGTGGAGTTTCTCGATACGGGGACCAAGCTCTCCTTCCGCCCGTATATCGGCAACGACGGTTTTATTCGCATCGACATCCATCCCAAGGATAGCTCCGCAACCCTGAGATCGTCCGGGACCACCACGCTGCCGGATGAGACGTCCGCCGAGTTAGTGACTAATATCATGGTTAAGGACGGACAGACCATCGTTATCGGAGGATTGTTCAGGGACAGAGTGAGCACGACAAAGACACAGATCCCCGTCATGGGGGACCTGCCGATCATCGGAGGGCTTTTCAGAGGGACAGCCGACGAGGTCAAACGCGAAGAAGTCATCGTGCTGCTGACTCCTCACATTATTACGGACCCGAATCAGACCGGAGGTGACGCCGGGATGGCGGACATACAACGTAGGATACTCGGCACCCGCGAAGGGCTGCAATGGATCAACAAGGTGCGACGGGCCAGTGAATATTATGACAAGGCGGCCGAGCACTACCTCCAGGGCGATCATACTGCGGCCTTGAAAGACCTGGACGCCGCACTCAGACTCTATCCGTCGT
>CAYZAH010000060.1:0-11263 GCA_964475805.1 uncultured Pirellulales bacterium
GGAAGTTGAACGTCTTGTCAATCATTCCCACGTCGAGCTTTTGCGGAATCGAGAGACGCAGCGCCAGGCTGTGCTTACTTACTAACTCGGTAAATCGCACGCTGGTGATACGTGCTTGGCTGCTGGAATCCACGAAGGAGTAGTTGATCTGCGGCGGCAGATTCGTAACAAGCAAAGAAAAGCTCGCGTCGGAGGTCACGAGCATTTCCAGATCGAGGCGGTAGTTGATGTCCGTGCCGAGCTGGCCCTCCTGAGAGAACTGGGAAGCGATCACGGTCGGTATTTCCTGGAGCGATTCCTTTTCAAGGTAGACGTACTCGATGGCGTCCTGATTCAGATACTTCAGTTTCACACCCGCCTCCTGAACGTCCGTCAAGAGCACGAACGTGAGCTTCTCCTGGGCGTCGTAGCGCAACATGGGAATGATCTTCTCGTAAGGCTTGCCGATGCTCGCGTTGTTGCTGACGATTGAGACGATGATATTCTCGATATCAAGCAGAGCTTGTATTTGGTTGGGGTCTCGCCATTGTGCTTGCACTTGGGACCCTTCTTTCGCCTGAGTCAAGTTCAACGCCGACTCGGCCTGCGTCAGGTTCGACGAGTTCTTGAGCACCAAATCCAGCATCCTTCGGCCTTCGCTGTCATAGTATTTCTTGGCTTCCATGATTGTGATGTGTGTGGCATTGGCGAGGAAACTGAGCTTCGTCCGGTCGAGTTCAATCTGAGCTTGCTTGAGCGCCTGTTGCGCCTGCATATACGACGACCAGGCTTGATCGAGCTCCTTCTGGGGAATAATGCTCTGCTCGATCAGCCTTTTCGCGTCCTTGTACTCGCTCTCGAAGCGATCGTTGGCTTCCTGGGCGTTTTCCAGGGCGACAAGGGCTTCTCTGAGGCTCAGTTCGTTCAAGAGTTCCGTACGTGTTCTGGCGCTCTGAGCAGGGCCGGCACTTGACGCCGCTGGCTCAGATTGCTGCGCGAGCGCTCCTCCAGTCAGAAGGATAACGCATACCAGTGATAGGCTATATCGGGAGGTTTGGATCTTGTTCATCTGAGGTGTGCTCCTACTTGAAAAAGCGTATGGCCAGCCGTAAATCTTCCTGACGTTCGATCAGTAACTCCTGCTGTGCGAACAAACTGTCCTGAGCATTGAAGAACAACCGGCGGAACGTCTCCAATTCGTCGTCGGTGATCTTGCCGATGTCGCGCAGTTGGCTTTTTATCTCGAAACGCTGCCTTTCGATATTGACGTTTTGCTGAGCCAGCTCCACCTGGAATTTCTGCTCCGCCAATAGATTGTAGCTTTGACGCACGGTCTGCTCGATACGATCCTTTTGGTCCTCAAGGGCCGCCTTGAAGCCGTTGAGCAAAGCTCTTGCCCGGATTTGCCGGCCGGTCCGTGCCCCGCCCTCAGTGATCGGTATGCGCAATTGCAAGCCCGCGTACCACCCGGGGTCGGGCCCGCCCACGCTGACATCATCTCCGAATATGCCGAGGCTTTGTGATTGGCTTTCTTTGGTAACCGGGAGCTTGGGCTGGCCAAATACGTCGAAGGCCCAGGTGTCGTCATCGTTCAGAAGGTCCGCCCCGACCTTGCCGTTCTCGTCCTGATACCCCGTGCTCGCACGCAGATCCGGCAGATACTCGAAGCGCAACTGGTTCAGCACTCTTTGCTGTTCGGCCACAATGGCGTCAGCCAACGCCACCTGAGTGCTTTGTGCAAGGGCAAGATGGATCATGGCGTTCATATCGAATTCGCCCAGTGCAAAAGCATCCATTTTACCTTCGAATTCCACGTGGTCCGCGCCGACCGGCAGGCCGATCAGCCGCAACAGCTCGATCATGCGATTGAACTTCTCGCGTTCCAAGGCGTTGATGGCCGATCGTTCGGTAAGCACGTTGAGGTAGGCGGTCAGGACCTCCATCTTGGTGCTCAGGTTGTTCTCCTCCATTCTCTGCTTCTTTATCTCGTGCTGCTTTTCGAATTGTTCGAGCAATTGCTGGCGGGTGGCAATCTGTTGCTCTTTGAGCTTGATGAAGAAGAACGCGTTGCGCACCTTCCAGAACACACTGGCGATGGCGTTCTCGTAATTGAACAGCGCATCACGCTGATCGCGGCGCAGGGTGACGTCCAGAGGATTGTCCTTGCCGTACTCGAAAAGCCTCTGGCTGATTCTGGCGCTAACACTCGTGGCGTCGTCGCTGGCGTTGGAGGCCCCGAAATTTCGAAAATGTTCGTACTGGCTGATCATCTCGACGCTGGGCATGAATCGCGAATTGTTGATCAGCTTGCTGCCTCCGACGGCCAGTATCTGCTCGCGCGCCTGCTTGATGTCGTTGTTGCCAGTGAAGGCCGATTGCAGACACTCGTCCAGCGTCAACAGCCGCGGGGTTTCCGTCTGTCTCGGCGAGACCGTCCGTGCCGGCTTCTCACCCATTGCCCTGAGGTAAGTCAGCGAATTCGGTTCCGACGGGCTTGTTTTGCTTTCCTCTTTCAGACGTTGCTCGATCCGAGACAGAGTGGAGCCGAGCTTTTCCGTCGCGAGAGTGGAACCCGGCCCAACGTGGAACACCGCCGACGCGATAATCGTCAACAACACCCCCCGGTGGATTCGTTTGTTTTGCATAGGTGTTTCCTTAACGAGTGGTCATTGGTGATGAACGGTCGTCAATGCCGACGATCTTCTCATCGCACGTCGTACCTCAAGAATGAAACGAAAGACGCTGTAAAGAGACCCAGATTAAACAGTATCAACCACCCTATGTCCCAGATCGCCGACTTCAACGAGCGGCCCAGGGCGAGGTCACGCTCCTGGAATTTTGGCACGGTGGCGAAATTGACCGGGTTATGAGAGATGGTCGTCCACGCCTCGGCGCTGCTGGACTCCGGGAATATCAGATGCAGGCTGAGAGGATCTTCGGCGTCCTTGCTGCGAATGTACTCCTTCAAGTCGGCCTGATACGTCCTGATCTGGCGCAGGATATTCACGACGTGGTTGATTCCCGTACCGGCCACGGTTTCGGAGGCGCGCTGATAAATGACCGTCGGCGAGATGCACGTCAGGTCGCGGCCGCGAAACGCCTGGGCCAGCATCTTGTTGTGATACTCCTCGCGGACCTGGTTCTTGCCGTTGGCCTCGGCGGTTTTGAGCCGGCCTCTTGCGGGCGGGTTGTTCATCGGGCTGCTGACGTTGCCGGACCAACTGCCGGCCCTCTCGCCGTATCGGTCGGCGTTGCCCCACACGTCGGCGGAAACCTCGCCTAATTTCCTGTTCAGTTCCGTTGGATTGGGAGCTTCGCCGGAGACCTCAGACATGATCCGACCGCAACTTGGAATCAGAACCACGACCACGACCCAGATCAGCAGGAGGATGACCATGGAATTGGCGGTATGGGCCGTTCGGCTGGATACGAACATCCCCAGGAAGATGAAGATCGACAGATACAGGAAGGACATGAGAACGATGGTGAGAATCTTGAGCCAGTCGAGTCCACGGATGACGGTTGCGTTGGAGGCGACCACGATGATGAGACTAATGAGAAGACCGACGAACAGAGGAATGCCTATGGAGAGGACCACGCCGAGATACTTGCCCAACAGAAGCTTATGTCTGGAAATCGTATTGGACAGCATTTGGCGCAGCGTTCCGTCTTCTCTTTCACCACTCACGGTGTCGTAGGTGAAGACCAGCGCCAGAAAGCTGAGGATCGTGGAAACGATGAAGACCCAGTCAATGCTGCTGAACTGTGAAAGAGTGAAGTTGCCCCGGCCCTTTATTTCCGGCAAATTACTGCTGAACACGTCGAACGTAAAGCAATTGGGCAGGGACTTCTCGGATCCCTCGGCACAAAGGGCGAGCGGTTTAGGTTTCCGCCAGACGTCCTGCCTGTAGAATGCAAGGCGGTAGAGCTGGTCCGTTCGTTTGCTTAGACCCTCCAGGTTTTCGTTCGTCTTTTCCCAATACTGGTTGAATTGCTGTCGGTATTTGCCCACGAAGACCAACCCGCTCACGGCGAACAGGATAATGACCAGCAGCAGTGAAAGGACGAAGCGAAAACTCAGTATGTTTTCCAGAATTTCCTTATACATAATTTGGCGAATCATATCAGGCCTCTCGTATCTTGAGGAAAGCGTATCTCTACGCGCTCGGTGATCCTCCCTTACCTCACGTCGTATCCCAGCAATGCCGCGAAAGCAAGGGCAAAGAATAGAGCGTTTGCGAGAACCAAGAATCCCAGATCGGGAAGAACCCTGCGCAACGTTCCCGCCATATCGGCCTCGTAAGAGAATCGGGGCAAATCGCTCAGGTTCAGAGGCTCAGCGGTATCGCCCGTCGGCCGGGTTGTCGTCTCCTCTTCCGTGCACGGCGTAAAGAAGATCGACGAAGAGAAATTGTCCGTTCGAGCTCGAACGTATTCGATGATGTCTTTTCGATACGTCTGGACGGCGTCCATAAAGTGCCGAAAGTCAGCCATGTCCGTCCCGGCCAGCGCGGACATCACGTTTTCGTACAAACAGACCGGAGAGGCACGCGAAATGTTGTTGGCAAGGCGCGTCTGCTCGAACAGAGTGCGAAGGTAACCGTCCTCCACATCGGCGTACTTATCCGCGTATTTGATCTCCACCGGCACGCCCACGCCGTACCTTACAAGAAGATTGTGCATGAGCACATTGTTGCAGGAGCGGATGTAACCGTGGCCAAACCCGCCGACACCGGGAACATCGGAGGTGGAGCCTGAGCCGGACTGATAGCTGCGGCCCGAACGCTCAAGCTCCCGATAGAACTCCGCTTCGGCTTCCTTACGCAATGCGGCGATCTGTTGATTGGTTTTCTCTTCCGGCTCGACGGGCCGAATCTGTGAAGCCAGATGAGCGCTCCCGTTTGGAATGACCACCGCAAAGATGATCCATACGAACAATCCAAGCATCAGGGATACGGCGGAGCGTCTGGCCAGACATGAAAAGAGCAGGCCGATGTTGTAGATCGTTGCGATAAACACCAACGAGGCGAGGAACATCAGGCCAAAACGAACCAGGTCGGAGCTGGATAGGCCCACCATGGGAAAGAGGAGAAGGATGAGTAGTCCAAGAGCGAAAGCAATTGTCACGGGCACGACGAGAATCATCAGTCCCGCCATGAGCTTGCCTAACAAAACCTCGTGGCGCGCGGCCGTACTCGAAAGCATCAGACGCAACGTGCCTTGTTCTCTCTCGCCGGAGATGGCGTCGTACGCGACGAGCAGGGCCAGGATGCTGATAACAATCTTGAAAATCAGTGAGACGTCGAAGACCGAGAAGATCGACAGGTAATGATTTGCAGCCGCGCCTGTCATCTCGGGGACTTTGTCGTACTCGATCTTCGCGGAATTACCAAGCTGCTTTTCGAGCCCTTCACAGAAGATGGCCAGCGCCGCCGGCCGGCGATACACGGTCGGTGTGATGTTCTTATAGACCTTGACGTTGCCCAGCTCACGCTGATTGTAGGCGGTGTTCTCATTGTAGATCTTGAGTCTTTCCTGGTATGCCTTGCCTAAGATGGGCACGAACACCGCCGTCAGGAGCACGCAGAGCGTCGTGCCCACGGCGAACTTGAACGTCATGACGTTCAGCAGAAACTCTTTCTTGGCGATTCTCCAGATCATTCGGGCTTTCCCCTATCTTCTTATGCTCGATCTCACTACGAAGAGTACAACGGCTCCAATCACGCCGGCCAGGGCAAGTATCAATATCAATGTCGTCGCCACGTTGCCCTCGCCGCCTTTCTGCTCTGGAATCTGTACCTGACCAATCGTCGCAGCCTCGGGCTGAGCGATGGCCATACGCTGTAGCACGAGCGTCACGACCTGTTCTCCCTGTGTGAACTGGCCCTCGATGGCCGAGCCGTCCTCGTTCATCGTGCCCTCAAAGCTACCCTGGTTGGACGGTATTTTGAAGGAGAGCTTGCGCTTTTCAAAGATGACTTCAGTCAAGGGAATGGAAGGCGACGTCTCGTCGGGCGTTTCGGCGACGACGGTCCCGTCAAAGGCCCCGTCGGATTTCTTCCGGATCTCGATAACTGCTTTCTGGCTGACTTGGCTGGAAACGGCCTTCCAGTTCCCTTCGATGCCTCCATCTGGCGAGGGTATCCCGCCCGTGCGTTTCGGGGGCGTTGCGCTCGCGCGGGCGATGATCGCCGTTTGTGCGACGACCGCCGGGTCCTTACCGGAATAAAGCGAGCGAACCCCATTGGCGTCGATGGCGCCGCCGAAGACGCAGACCTCGTCAATCTGGCCGACAAAATACTTATACAGACTATTGTCTCGGTGGTCTACAGCGACACCTATATAAGCGTTGTGCTGGGATGCGCCGGAAAGATCGTATTGAGCGGGCAGGTAGCTTCCCGCGTCCAGCGCTCCATCGACGTAGACCCGCAACTGCCCGCCGTTTCTAAGTCCAACGACGTGATGCCAAGTCCCGTCATTCACGGCGGTTTTGCCCATCGCCTGCACCTTGTGTGCGTCATCATCCGTAGTCAACACAATCGTACCCAAGTACTCCTCGTTCACAGTCAGCGCATATCGTATTCCGCCTGCTTCGTCCCCGCCATTGGCAAAGACACTTCCTCGATTCTCCGGTTTCGTGCCGGACTGTGTCGTCTTTATCCAGGCCGACACGGTCCAATCGCCCGTGCCGAAGTTGAGTGAATCCGGATTGCCGCAGTCTACATAGTCATCGCCGTCGAGGCTGATCGCCCGTCCCACCTTGCCGTCCACGTATACAGGATTCCCGTGCACAGTCCCATGATTCGTCCCGGCGCTGTCGTTCGCATCATTTTCAAACTTCCACCGGACAATGAGCTTGTTGCGCTGTTGGATCTGCATTTCCGGAGCCTGCGGGACTCTACTGTCACTTTGGCCTTTATCCTTTATCTGAGCCTCATCAACGCGTTTTAGTACACAGGGTGTTACCATGCCAGGTTTTTGCCACGTACCCTCAATCGTCAAACCGTTTTCACTCATCGTGCCTTCGAAGACACCCTGGTTCGTCTTCTCCTCAAAACGCAACTTGCCGTTCTCAAAGGTGACTGCGTCGAAGGGTCTGTCGTCCGGGTTTCGAAGGGTAGCTGCACCGGCAAGGGTACCATCAGGCTGTCTCCAGATCCTCATCGCGTATTGCTGATTGAGTTCAGAAAGAACAACATGCCATTTGTCCTCGACGTCGTGTGCTCCTTGCTGGAGACCGGCCGTTGCCGAACCCTTGGTTTCCTTTGCTCCTGACGGTAGAATACTCCTGGTCACCGCTTCGGCTTCATCTTTCTCCGAAGGCTGCCCTTTTGTGGGACGAACAGATTCCACAATCTTGGCATTTGCATTGAGGATTCCGTCATTGCCGTGGCCGGACAAGTCCTTTGCCGTGCCATCGTCGAAGTTCCAGTATGCGATTAGCCCCTTTTCTTTTCCCGTCAACAGAATGTTCACTGCAGCTTGGATTTGCTCCTGTGACCGAGCCACGTTCCAGATGCGAATCTCGTCAAGAGAACCGTGGAAGTACTCCCCTCCACTGAACGTCGGGTCGCCTCTGCCAATGTATAGATCAGATGGGTCGATATGCAATCGGCCGGGTAGGTTCTGGCTCGCCACGGGCAGACCATTAACAAGGATTGTCATCGTGTGCCCGTCATGAGTTCCGGCAAGGTGATACCACGTCGCCGGGGCAAACTCGTATGGTGCCTGAAGTGTTCCGATTACGTCGCCCAAACCCATTTGCAGCATCGCCTTGCCGCCGACGTTGCGAAAGCGGAGCAAGAAATTCTCAGCACCCGGGATGATATTTTTGCGGATAATCGAGTTGATGCCTCCTTCTTCTGCACAAAACGACGACGCCTTCACCCAGACTTCAATCGTAATCGCATCTGAAAGCGAACGAAGTGATTGTGAATCCGCAACGCGCACACAGCCGGTCTTTCCATCCAGACTTAGTACTCGATTGTCCGTTGAATCGCCTGTCGCCTGCACCTCGGCCGCCCACACTACTGGGAAGCCTTGTACTATCAGAAGGATACACACCAATCCACAAATTGGCGTCCTATCTTTTCTACCCATCAAGTTAGCCTTGTTCATCCTTAGTCCTTTCCTTTGGCTGTTCTCTCGATTGCTGTTGTCGCAAAGCATGTGCCAAGAAAGGATTGACCTGACGCCATTTTCTCAAGTTGTTGTTTGACAAGGAGATAAATGCTGAGCACTACGCCTGGAAGAGTTGACTTGCGGCGCCCGACGGGTCATGGCGGACACCTTTGGGTCATGCATGACACACTGACGTTGAGCACGAGGATCACTCTATTTCATACAGCCTTAACTTCCTGTAGAGGGTCTTTCGGCCAATCCCCAGTAACTCGGCGGCTTTTTCACGATTGCCCCCGGTTTCCGAGAGGGCCTTGTTGATGGCTTCCTGCTCGGCTTTAGCCGTCGCTTGAGCGGCGGTTTCTGCAAGTGAAATCTGCCCGGGAGTCGTATGCTCCACGTCCGAGGGTTGTGAGTCGGAGCAAATCCGCCTGGGCAAATCGGCCGGCTCGATGGTGGAATCGCCGGCAATGGCCATGGCGCTGTAGATGCAATTCTGCAATTCTCTGACGTTTCCCGGCCATTCGTAGGCCATCAACAACTCACGGGCGTTCTGTGAAATGGTTGGCCGCTCTATCCCTAACGGCGTGGCATATCGTTCGAGAAAATGCTCCACCAGCAAAGGAATGTCTTCCTTACGCTGGCGCAATGGAGAGACGTTCAGGCTCAGAACGTTCAATCGCCAGTACAAATCTTGCCTGAATTGTCCGGCCTCGACCATCGCCGCCAAGTCTCGATTCGTGGCCGCCACGACCCGCACATCGACTGCAATCAACGCATTACTCCCCACCCGTGAAAACGTCCCTTCTTCGATCACCCTGAGCAGCTTGACCTGGGCTTCGAGCGTTAGCTCGCCGATTTCATCGAGAAACAACGTCCCACCATCTGCGGACTCGAACTTGCCGAGACGAAGCTCCTTGGCGTCGGTAAACGAACCCGCCTCATGACCGAAAAACTCACTTTCGATGAGATTGGAGGGTATGGCGCCGCAATTGACCACGACGAATGGCCCTGATTTGCGTTTGCTGGCTTGGTGAATCGCGCGCACAATCAGTTCCTTGCCCGTGCCGCTCTCGCCACAAACCAGTACCGTCCCGTCGGTCGCCGCGAACTTCCGCATGAGGGCGAACGTGGACTTCATCTTGTCGGAGACGCCCACAATGTTCTCAAACCGGTAGGCCTCTTCAAGCTGGTCCTCCAACTGCTTGACTCGGCGCTTCAGCGTGACCATTTCCACGGCCCGCGAAATGATCGCCAGAAGCTCATCGTTGTCGAAGGGCTTTTCGAGATAGTCGAAAGCTCCTCTTTTCATAGCCTCCACGGCGGAACGGACCTCTCCGTGGGCCGTCATGATGATCGTTTTACCGTCGGCCTGCAATCGGCCCTGAAGGACCTCCATCACCTCCAGGCCGTCCATCCCGGGCATCTTGAGGTCCAGAAGGATCACCGCGGGCGTGAACTGTGCGTAGAGTTCCAGTCCCGACTCGCCGGATTCAGCCGCCTGCACTTCGTAGCCGTTCTTCCTCAACAGGGCGGACAAAATGGAACGTATGCCCGCCTCGTCGTCGATAATCAACACTCTGGATTTCTGCACGCCGTTTGGCTCCCGATGTCCGGCCTATCTTATCGGCAGGAGAATCCGCACTTGGGTCCCGCCTCCGCCGGCTTCGTCTATTAGGATTTCCCCATTGTATCGTTTGACAATACTATTGCAGATGGCCAGGCCAAGGCCCGTGCCTCCCGCCTTGGTTGTAAAGAAAGGTTCGAGAACCCTTTGCCTCAACGCGGCGGGTATTCCATTTCCCTGATCCTCAATCGCAATCGATATCCTCCCATCCGAGATGGGATCGCGAATTCCCGGCGCCAGATAGGACGTTTTGACGGAAAGAACGCCGCCCTCGGGCATGGCTTGCAGTCCGTTCATCATGACGTTCAGGAGCACTTGTCGCAACTCGCCCGGGTCAAACTTGAGATCGGGCAGATACTCCTCGAAATCCGCCTTCAGCGTGACATTCTGGGTCTTCGCTTTCGCTTCGATGAAATTCACGCAACGGACAATTTCCTGGCGAATGTGGATTTCTTCCGGATTGCTTTCCGCGGGTTGGGCCAGTGACAACAAGCTGCCCACGATGCCGTTCAACCTGTCTACCTCGTCCAGGACGTCGTGAGCGAGCCTTTTTTGATCCGTGCCCTCGTTGAATTCGCTTTCGAAGTACTGGATCGTGCTGCGAATCGCCGTCAGCGGATTGCGAAGCTCATGGGCAATACCGGCGGCGAATTGCCCCATCATCGCCAGTTGTTCGGCGCGAAACATCCGTTCATTCCGGCGTAACCGCTCTTTGAAGAGCAGGGCGTTCTCAAACGCCAAACCGGCTTGCCGGCTGAGCACCTGCAAACTCGCCACCTGGACATTATCCAACGAATCTTGACTCAGGTGCACAAACACGATGCCGATGAGCCTATCCATTGAAATAAGGGGAAAAGCGAGATTGACGGGTAAATCGAGGAACGGCTGGAGCTCGGGACGCAGGTAGTCGATGACTTCCTCGTTCTCTGCAAAAATCAGGATTTCACGATTCGCACGGAACCATTGCACGATAATGCCGCCGATGGCCAAACCCGGCAGCCTGGCTTCGGCCTGACCGGCCGTGTCCACCAGCGAAAAGGTCTGCGAGGACTCACTGCGATCCGCGAGATACACAAACGTCTTCTGCACGTCCGCCAGCTCATTCAGCTTGCTTAGCAGGTTGTTCGTCAACTGCTCGGGATCGACGATGAGCATTAAGCTCTCTTCGAACTCGGTCAGCAGGCTATGCTCCTGCGCCGACCCGTGAAAGAAATCCAGGATTCTCTGCCACATGCAAGGTCCCTCATGCACCGCAGACTGTAGGTCCACACGTGCCATGAGCGACCATTATATAGATTCAAGAAGAACTAAGTCAATATGGATAGCAACCCCGGCTCGCCGGCGCGTGAATGCGCGGTGGCGAGCGTGGGAACTGGGCGCGCATCCGGCGTGCAACTGCATTTTCGCCGGAAAGACCTTGACGAGATGTTTGTGAAGACGTTATAGTGCGGTAGCTTAGGTTTTACCGGGAGTGTAGCTCAGTCGGTAGAGCAACGGCCTTTTAAGCCGTAGGTCCTGGGTTCGAGTCCCAGCGCTCTC
>CAYZAH010000061.1:0-11160 GCA_964475805.1 uncultured Pirellulales bacterium
TACTTCGTAGGTATCTGGGTATCCGTTTTTAAGGATTTCCCCTATTGTCAATTTCGGTGCTTGTGGATATACTTATAGCCGTTTCGTTTGTCAAAGGATGATACATGTGGTTTTGGAATGTAGGAGACAAGAAATGAATCGAAATCCAATGTTACTGAGCCGACCTGTTCTGTTTATCGCCCTTGGTTGTCTTTCGCTGGCTCTGGTTGGGTGTACACCGTCGCTGGTGGGCGAGAATGCCGCCGCCTACTCTATGGGCTCGCTGCATGCACGAGTGGACCGCGACATGGATTCCGTTTACAGTGCCTCCGTCTCCGGCCTTGAGAAGTTGGAGATCAAGGTCACCGACAAGCAAAAGGACGTTTTCGGCGCCAAGGTTGTCGGAAGGACCTCTGACGACCAGATTATCAGGATAAAGATTAAGCCGGCGAGCCCCACGAGCACAACGCTGAGCATCCACGTGGGTGTAGTTGGCAACGAAGCGCGCTCCCGTGCCATCTATGAGCAGATTCGCAAAGAACTCGGCACGATGGCCGGTGGCTAATTCAGTCCACACGGCGAGGGCTGGTTGCTCTCACCACCGCGCATAAAAAAGGCTGTGGGCTCTGAGGTGCCCACAGCCTGGTTCAGAGAATTTGAGTTTAGCGGAATTAGTCTGGACAGTTATCCAGCCACATGGTGGTGAACGCTATGAGGTCCGAAGTGTCAATGACTCCATCACCGTTGAAGTCCTGGCACACGGGATACGTCGTATCGGGAGCAAAATAATAATCTTCTGTTTCACCGATATCGTATTTGGCTTGAGGGCCTGAGCCGGCGTTGCCTTCTTCGCCGGGATTGCTGCCGCCCGTCCAAGGCTGTTCGGAGAGCGTGATTCTCATCCAGAGCTCAGCCGGACCGCTTGTGGGATGCCAGGCCAGGATCGCCGGGGTGGTGATGCGATTCAGTCCCGCTGGCAGATCATACAGGAATTGATTCTGGACGGCCCATTCTGTCACGTGGCCTTGTGAGCACTCGATAGTATCGTCCCAATCCCCGTCGCGATTCCAGTCGCACCAGACGTTGACCCATAGATCCGTGCCCGGCTCGACTACGTTGACGTTGTAATCGAACGTGGACCAGCGGCAGTTCGGGAAGGAAACCGGGAAGATCACGCCGTCATCGCCCCGATCCCTGTTGGCTATGTCGGACCTGGGCTGGATGTTGAATTGGCCGTCCTGGTCGGACCCGCTGTCCGCCTCGGTCTCCCACGTCACAGCCGAACCCAGGTAAGCGACCTCGGTGGCTCGGACGTGGACCGGTCCGTAAGGCCCGACTCCGCTGCCGTCGTCGTAGACCGTGGGGAATTTCGCCGGTACGAGGACGGGCAGAAGCCCTTGCGAAGGATACGCGGTCATCGTCCGCCCGAAGTTGTTCGAGCTGTCGGGAGCGTCACCCAGATCGGACGGCTCGGCGGGTGTCTGCGACTCACAACTTACGTTAAGTATGCCGTGGCCGGTCAGATTGCTGTAGCCTCCGACTTCGATGAGGTAAACGGAGCCGGCGATGACGTCGACGGTCAGTTCGGATTGCCGATCGCACGCGTCGTCATTGCAACCCATAAGGCTGTTCGCCGACGGATAGCACGTCTGGCCTTTGTAGACGGCGAGCATGGTATCGAAAGCGCTGCCGCACAGGCTGATCGTGGCCTGGCCTGTGCTCGTGGCTGTGTAGCGATACCAGATGTTCGGACTTGTCATGCAACGGCCCGGGCCGTCGAAGGTGGCGTCGGTCGTGTCGAACGCCAGGTCCTTGACCTCGCCGATGTCACGTGCGTTCTGGCAATCGTCATTGGATGTCGAACCCGATGTGCCTTCACAACTGATGTTCAAAACGCCCTGTCCGGTTTGAGAGCCGTAGCCGCCGACCTCGATCAAATACCGCCCGCCGGCGACGGCCGCGAAGGTAGCCTGAGACTGATACGTGCCTTCGGCGTCGTCGTTGCACACCAGCAGACTCTCGCTCTTCAGATCGCAGCCACATTCGCTGTAAATGGCGAGCATGGTATCGTAGGTACTGCCCAGGAGGCTAACCGTGACCTCGCCGCTGCAAGAAGCCGTGTAGCAATACCAGACGTTTGGGCTTGTCATGCACAAGCCGAGACCGTCGAACGTCGCGTTGGTTGTGTCGAACGCCAGGTCCTTTACCTCGCCTATCGCATTGGCGTGTGCGCAGTCGTCTTTGTTCGTCGTTGGCGGGGGTTCCGCTCCTTCGCAACTGATGCTGATAACACCCTGACCGGTCGCGGAGCCGTAGCCCCCGACCTCGATCAGATAGCGTTGGCCCGACGTCACGGCGAAGGTCAACTCCGACTGATATGAACCCCCGGCGTCATCGTTGCATCCGATCATGTCACCGCTGTCCGGGTAGCAGTTAGTTCCGCTGTACACGGCGAGCATAGTATCGTAGGCGCTTCCCAAAAGGCTGACCGTCGCTTCGCCGGTGCATGAGGCAGTATAGCTATACCAGATATTCGGACCGGTCATACAGAGCCCGGGGCCGTCGAACGTGGCGTCCGTTGTGTCGAACGCGAGGTCCGTGACGTCGCCGATCGCTGTGGCGTGCGAGCAATCGTCCTTTGTCGGTGTCGCCTGCGGCTCGCAACTTATGTTAAGAACTCCCTGGCCGGTCTCGTTGCCGTAGCCGCCGACCTCGATCAGGTATTGTTCACCTTCCGTTGCGGCAAAGATGACTTGAGACTGCTTCGAGCTGGCGGCGTCGTCATTGCACTCGATCAGGTCGTCAGCGGTTGGATAACAGTCACACCCCTGATAGACAGCCAGCATTGTGTCGAAGTCGCTGCCCAGAAGACTGACGGTAACCTGGCCGGTACAGGTGGCGGTGTAGCAGTACCAGATATTCGGACCTGTCATACAGAGCCCGGGCCCGTCAAAAGTGGCAATACTCGTGGTGAACTGAAGGTTTGTAACGTTACCGACCGCCTCGGCCCGGCGGCAACTGTTGTTGATAATTCCAAAGGCTCCCCCTGTTCCAAGCAGTGATATGATCACACACGCCACCAATAGTTTTGATTTTTGTCTGTTCATCATCTAATCCTCCAAAAGTACACCTTACCTTATTTATGTTCACTATCGGCTATTTCCGGCAAGGAAATTACACTATGCAGAATCAATTGACCTGTTTTATTTGACCTACCTATCAGTGCCACCTTGCTGCGGCCATGTAACAGCTTTTTTGGATTTTATTCGCGGCGGGCCTCACGTCTCGTGGGTATTCCCTGGTTCGAGACGGGCTTGTCGGCGGACTGAACCTCGGTATAATGTGCATTGCTCGACGAACGACGGAAGTACTGTGACAGGAGCATTTTATGAGGCGGGGCGTTACAACGGTATCAATGGGTGCTGCGTTCGTGTGTATTTTGACGGGTGTCGGATTTGGCGGCCCGCCGCGCACCCTTGGGATGGAGATTCCAGAGAGAAAGGTGGGCCGGCACGAGAAGCTGGAGATGCAGATACGCGTCGATGGGCGCTACGACAATCCATTCGATCCGGAGGTAGTTGATGTAGCGGTCTTGATTAAGACGCCCAGCGGCGAGCAAGTCACGTTGCCGGCGTTCTACAGCCAGCAATATGAACGTCGGAAGCTGGGGCAGGGGCGCAGCCGGGCGAATTGGTATTACCCCGTCGGTATGGGCACGTGGGAAGCGCGCTTCGCCCCTATGCAGACGGGCACCTATCTCGCCACGGCTATGCTAAAGGACCACACCGGCACGATTCGATCCGGCAGTGTTCGATTCGACTGCGTCCTGTCATCGAGCAAAGGCTACCTCCGCACCAGCCGGGATGATCCGCGCTATCTGGAGTTCACGGAGGGTGACACATTCTTTCCCATTGGCCAGAACCTGGCCTTTATTGGCGAGGGGCAATATGTCAATCTCACAAAGGCCGAAGAGATATTCGGCAAGCTCAATACCAACGGTGCGAATTTCCTTCGCATCTGGACGTGTTGCCAGGATTGGGCGATGGCGATCGAAGCGAAAAAGAGTGCGTGGGATCGGTCGTGGCAACGCGATGCTCCGATTGAACCATGCCCTGATGCTGGCTCATCAGGTCCGGATGGATCGGTTCGTCGTTGTGTGAAGATCGACAGCAACGGTAAGGCATCCGTCACGGTTTCTCCCTCCCACCCCGTGGGGTTACGCCCCTCAACACGCTACGTTCTCAGTGGGCGTTTCATGGCGAAGAGGCCGACGGCGCTGCGGGTCAACCTGGGCCGTAATAGTTGGGAGTTTTCGTGTGAGTCACCCGGCCAAAACGGATGGAGAGAATTCCGGCAGGAATTTGTCACCGGAGAGAATGAGTTTTGGCTCGGCAGAACGACCCTGAGTCTGGTCGGCTCGGGCACGGTCTGGCTGGGCGGACTGTCCCTCAAGGAAGCTCCCGATGGGCCGGAATTGCTCTGGGAAGCCGACGTAAATCGTCCCGTCCGTGGTTTTTACAATCAACTGGATTGTTTCATGTTAGACGAAATCGTCGAGGCGGCTCAGAACAACGGCATCTACCTGATGCTGTGCATGCTCACGAGAGATTTGTACATGGCGTCGCTGTCGGACGACAAAAGCGCCGAGTACGATCAGGCGATTCGTGACGCGAAGAAGTTCATGCGCTATGCCGTGGCGCGATGGGGCTATTCGACGCACGTGGCCGCCTGGGAGTATTTCAACGAGATCAATCCGAGCCTGCCCACCGGCCGTTTCTATACCGAGGTCGGCGACTATCTCGAAGAGATCGACGTTTACCACCACCTGCGCACGACCAGCACGTGGGCATCTTCGGCGAGAGACTGTCGGCTTCCCTCGCTGGACATAGGCCAGGTGCACCACTATATGCGTCCGGACACAAAGGAAGAGTTCAAAGACGAAGTGGCGGTCGTGCTCGACCAGGCGAAATTTCTGAGAACCCACGCCCCGGTTAAGCCCGTCCTGATTGGCGAATTTGGGCTGGCCACACCGAAATGGGGCCTCAGTGAATACATGAAGCAGGATACGGAGGGCGTCCACTTCCACAATTCGCTCTGGGCCTCGGCATTTGCGGGCGTGTCGGGCACAGCTATGTTCTGGTGGTGGGACGAGCTTGACAGGCAGAACGCTTACGGGCACTACCGTCCGTTGGCGATGTTCCTCAAAGACCTCTCCCTTACGGGCCTTCGCTCGGTGCACGATAGCGCGGCCGACGGGCGATATCGGTGGCTTGGATACCTGGGCAAAGACCGGGCTTACCTCTGGGTCGCCAACTACCAGGCGACATGGTGGAACCAGGTTGTAGACAAGAAGCATCCGACCCCAATAGAAGGAGCCACCGTCGTAATCCAGGGACTTGACGCCGGCGACTATCGTCTCGAATGGTGGGATACCTACGAGGGTAAGATTATTCGGAGTGACAAAATCTCTTTCGCTGAAGATCCTTTGAAAATCTCAGTCCCATCGTTCCGCCAAGACATTGCGTGCAGAATAGTCAAGGCGAGGGATGATAGATAGGGTTTCGGCGTTATACCGCCCCTCGTCCATCGTTCATTCGTATCGGCGTAGCGCGACGCGCAGGATACGTGTGAGCAGTTGCTCGTAGGAGATGCCCGCTTTGTGTGCCGACTCGGCGTACTCCTCTCCGTAGGCGATATCGGGATTCGGATTGGCTTCGAGGATGACAAGTCTGTTGTCCGGCGTCAGGCGAAGATCGATTCGCCCATAGTCCCGAATCTGAAGGACGCGATAGACTCTTTTGCAGATGCGTTCTACGTCCTTGATAATCGCTGGTTCCAAGTCGGCAAATCCGAATGTGATATTCCATTTCTTGCGGTATTCAGCGTTGAATTTCACGCGGTAGGTCGCCATTTGCGGCCCTTTGGCCTGATCGGAATTGAAGAGGCACTCACGAATCGGCAGCACGGCAAGTCTCCTGTTGCCAAGCACGCTTACGTACAACTCGCGGCCTTCGATGTACTCCTCCGCGATCACCGCCTGTTGCCATCTTTCGTGGACAAACTGGACACGTTCTCGGAGTGCTTGTTCATTGGCGGCCAGTGAGGCGTTGGAGATGCCCTCGGAGCTATCCTCGAAAGCCGGCTTAACGACCACCGGATAGCTCACGGTCTTGGGTACGCGAAGGGCCCGGTTCAGTGGAAAATAGGTAAATCCGGGGACACGTATCTTGTGCAGGCTTAGAAGCTGCTTGCACAGCCCTTTATCCCGGCATAGCATCAGTCCCATCGCGCCGCTGCCTGTAAAAGGAATGTCCAGCATCTCCAGGAGGGCGGCGATGTTCTTATCGAACCGCCTGTCTCCGCCGAATTGCTCGGTCAGGTTGAAGACCAAATCGGGCCTGTTCTCGGTCAGCGCACCGACGATAGCCGCAATATCTACTTCCACCGGGAGGATGGATACGTCGTGCTCCAGCTCGCGGAGTGTCTGGATGACGTGATGTTCCGTGGTGGGTATTTCCGGATAGCCCGTAAAGTCGCGGTCGTTCTCCGGGACGGCTGAACCGTCAACTAAAACTGTAATGTTCAATCGTAGGTCCATCAGGGGCGTCGTTTCTCAGTAACTCTGAATGTATTGCTGGCGACGGCCGTGACTAAGGCGGTGAAGGCAATCAGGTCGTCGATTTCGTTCGTGTCGGCCTCTAAGTCGAGGGCCTCACAACGGGCAATAAGCCTGTTGACTAATTGATGAATGTCATATTTGCGATGCCTCGTCCAGCGGGTGACGTTGTCGATGATTTGGTGACGGTTTAGACGTAAGAGTAGCGATGCCTTGATCGCCGAAGGACCGCGATAACTTGTCGTGAAAAGTTCCTTGAGACTGTCGTCGTAGAATCCCTTGAATTCACTACCGAGCACTCGGCGTTTGCGCTCGTAGTGAGCGGCGAGAGTGGACGTCATTCTCGCGGCCGACCACGGAGGTGTGCCCTGCGCCGTGTGCATCGGAGCTTTGCCGCCAATCTTCTTTACCACGCCGTCGATGTACCGCAACTTCTTGATGACCGGCCAGCCTTGGTATTTCGTCTTCCATGGACTGTTCGGTGCCAGCCAAACTGCGAACGTCTCGGCAAAATCCTCATCAGGATGCGACTGGGCGTAATTATCCTCGAGGTGTATCACGAATCGCTTCGAATAAGGCTGCGCATAATAGGAATTCGAGTACCGCGCAGAGAAATGGCCGAACAGTTGGCGCCATCGGGTCCTCGTGTACAGGGCGTAGGCGTAGTTCAAGGCGTGGCCGCACTCGTGCCGCAATAGCTTCATGCAGGAGTGATCGGTGCCGCCTTCGACCTCAAACATCATTCTTTTCTCCAGGCGTTTGAGGCGCGGATGAGCCAGGTAGAAGGGAATGCCGATGATGGGCGTTTTGTCGGGACAAAGCCATTCATCGGCGAAATAGCACGGCGGATGGAATCCGATGCCTCTGCTGTCGAGCTCGTCGTACAGCCGTTGGATGAGGGGTTCGACGGCGGAGTCCGGGATTTGCAGCTTCAAGTCCCGGACGCGCATCTGGAGAAGCTCTTCCTCGGGAGCTTTCTCCCAGCCTGGACGTTTTGGTATTCGTTTCATAGCCGCGTCCTATGGATTAGCACCGCTTAGCATAGACCAATAATATGCAAATCTCAAGCAAATTTGAGGTAAACTCACTGTCTTTCCAGGCATCGTATTGGAAACAGGAATTCTCTCCTGACACTCTCTCGGCTATTTTTATTCCATTGTTTGTCCACAAAGGACGAATTAGCCGGAATTTTTGGAAAGGAGGAGCAAAAAAAAGCGTGACAGCTAAGTGGCGAAGCGGTACTATAATTGTAGAGGATGCGGAAAAGGGGGTCGCTAGTGAACATCCGGGGGGCCGGTATAGGGTGATGAGAAACGGCAAATATGATTCTCCAGCGACTCAAAAAGCACCGCAGATACCTTCTCATAGACATCGACACACAAAGAGATTTCCTGTTGGGCGAGGGCAAGGCGTGCGTGCGGAATCACTCAGAAGTCTTGGCTAATATCCGGAGAATAATGGCCTGGTGCCGGCGACACCACATCCGTGTCATTTCGACCGCTGAGGTCCATCCCAACAACAACGGCGCCAGTGTGATCCCCTATTGCATTGACGGGACCGCCGGTCAAAAGAAGATCTCCTATACTCTCTTGAGCAGCCGAGCCAGTTTTCCAGCGGATGATTTCAACACGCTGCCCGCCGAATTGTGGTATCTATGCCGGCAGGTCGTCCTCCACAAGCGCTGCACTGATCCATTCGACGAGCGTCGGATAGACAGATTGTTGAGCGAGGTGCAGGTCGATGAGTTCGTTCTGATGGGCGTCTGCGCCGAGGAGGCCGTGCAGGCGACGGCCCTGGGATTGCTGCAACGCGGCCGGAAAGTGAGCATTGTCGTCGACGCCCTCGGTTGGCGCGACAACAAAGAGGCCAAACTGGCCCTCCGCAAAATGAAAGCTAAAGGAGCAAAACTGGTTACCACCGAGGATCTTGCAGGCAGTTCGCACTTGAGTGGTGCCGGTGCATGCAAATGCGAAACTTGTCGGAAAAAACGTTACATTCAATACCAGCGGCGGCACTTGGTTACGGAAACTGATCGTCCGATAAGTAATTGGTAAGCTGGGCAACCACAAAATCAGAGGACGCCAAATACAGAACAGAAACTCACATCCCTCTCCTTGAAGCTGAGTTTGTCGGCCGCGCTTCTGACGCGGCCGGCAAGTTTGGCTACGAATAGAGGCCTGAGCCTGACTGTACGGTTGGGCACGGGCGTCGCAAAAACACACCTCAAATCAGCGAAATTTGACCATCTGAACTGAGAATAACGTGCGTTCTGCGCAAAGAAGGGCGGTTTTGCAGGAATTTGTGCCAGTCTTAGCGGCGGACGGATAAAAAAATGGGAGTTTGAGGTAATTTAGTTTGAGATTAAAATAGCAAATATGGTATAAACAGAAAAGTGAAGCTGCCATGTCTCCGTGAATTTCAGCTTCACGGCGTATTACGTATCCACGGTTCCTGGGCAACAGCCGGAAGCGTTTTCCGGTTTGGGACAGAGTTGGAGTGAAGTAATGCGGCAGGAGACGGAGGAAGCGTGTCGGATAATCGACTGCTCTACTCTACTCGTCGAGCAGGGTGCTTATAGTATATCCCTACTCTTGCTTGTTGTGCGCCTATAGTCTGGCCGAACCCGCCTGATGGACGGTCTGATTTAGCCTGCGCAGGGAGGGTCAGTGGCCAAGATCCTCCTGGTTAGAGGTTGAACGCGTCAGTGCGGAATGGTGCAACGGCCTGTCCCTGAACACTTGATTTTAGGATGTTCAATGAGGACCAGAGTCTTCAAGCAAAGGATTGGAAGGTATGAAGAAAGAAGTAATTTGTGTGTTGATCTGGTTGCTCTTGGCAGTGCCCTGCCACGCGGACCTGATTTTCAGCACGTTAGGTTCCGCGGATACGTATGATATTGCCAGCGGCTGGACCGTCGGCACGTCTTCCAATATCGATGTTGGAAACCGGTTTTCCTTCGCAGGACCAGAATCGTTCTACGTAGATTCGATTGAGCTGGCTGTGAGTCGAACCGGTGGGCCGAACGAGCTCAACGTTTGGTTGATGACAGACGCCGCGGGAAAACCGAGTCTTGTGATCGAGGCATTCAGTTTTACAGGCGCTATGGGACCGGTCGGACAGGATAATCCTCTCTTGGTTGGATATTCCGTGCTCCATCCGATTCTCAGTCCGGGCACTAATTACTGGCTCGTAGCCTCCACGCCAAGCAGCGAAACCCAAGCTGCTTGGATGAAGTCTTCACCCGCTACTGTGGGCACGACGGCAGGCAAACAGGGCACAGAGCCTTGGACGATTTCTGAGGATGAAATTCTGGGCGCATTGCGCCTCAGAGGCACCCGCCTACCGGCTCCGGGCGTGTTTGTCCTTGGCAGCATGGGCGTCGGCATTGTCGGCTGGCTGCGCAGACGCAGGACGCTGTAAGAGCACAATCATTATGTCAACCTGGAAAGGGCCGTGAGTCTCGGACTGACGGCCCTTTCTCCCTTTCTCCCACGTCGCTGACGAAATAGGCCCGCACGGAAAAATCACCTTCCATTTGCTCTGTGCTTCTGGTATGATCTTCGGCGATTTTGAAGTTGTGTGTTTAGCCTGGATTGTCGGTCGATCCGGCGCACGGCGAGTTTTTGGAACCATAAGGAGACAACAGTGAAAACGAAAATCTACAGTGTGCTATTAGCGTTGTGCTGTTTGACGGCGATATCCGTATTCGCAGCCGAGCAGGCGTCCAATGGAACAGTCAGTATGACCGCGCCTCAAGGGCAGGACTCGGCCTCGGTGCTTAAGACCGAGCAGGACAAGGTCAGCTATATCATCGGAACACAAATCGCTCAGAGCATCAAGAGGCAAGGCGTCGAGGTCAACCTTGAGCCGTTGATGCTGGGGATTCAGGACGTTCTGGAAGACAAGACACTAAGGCTAACCCAGGAAGAGACCCGGAATATCTACACGGCTTTCCAGCAACGCATGAGGGCCAAGCAAGCAGCGGAGAGGGCCAAACAGGCCACCGAGAACCTTGAGAAAGGCAAGGCGTTTCTCGAAGCCAACAAGACCAAGGAAGGCGTAAAAGTCTTGCCCGACGGCCTCCAGTACAAGATCATAAAGGAAGGCACAGGGGCGACTCCCACCGCCACCGACACAGTCAAGGTGAACTACCGCGGCACGCTCATCGATGGCAAGGAGTTCGATAGTTCTTACAAGCGTAACCAGCCTGCCGAGTTTCCTGTCAATGGCGTGATCAAGGGCTGGACCGAGGCTCTTGAACTCATGAAAGTGGGGGGGAAATGGGAATTGTACATACCGGCCAACTTGGCCTATGGCGAGCGCGGCCGACCCGGGATTCCGCCGAATTCCGTGCTGATTTTCGAAGTTGATCTGCTTGAGATAGTAAAGAAGAAGTAAGTGGAATCATCAGGGCCTATACCGACCTGGTCGGTATAGGCCCTGAATTGATACAAATCTCTGGCGTTATTTTCGCCCGCGCAGCGTGCTTTGCGGGAACGCTTAGTACAACGCGATATCGTCGAAGAAGACGGTACCCTTACCGCCGGCTGCCGCACCACCCTTGC
>CAYZAH010000062.1:0-11098 GCA_964475805.1 uncultured Pirellulales bacterium
TATAAATTTGGGATCGGCAACGAGCCTGATCCCTCGCGGACGGATGCGCCTGACTCGGCATTGATCGCCATTACTATCGGTGAGGAAACCGACCATCTGGCTAATGCGGTTCTTCAGAAACTCGACGCACCGTACAAAAGAACAGCCGCTCTGATCGTCGGCCCGGAAGGTAGCATTGCCGGTATAGATGAGGTGTTCCGGTTCGCTTATAACCCACCCGATTCGCCGCTGCAATTATGGCATCATTTAGCCATCAAGCTCATTTTGAACACACTCTCCACCGCGACCATGGTGTGCATGGGCCGGGTTATCGGTAATGCTATGGTCTGGCTGTCGCCGAGCAACAAGAAACTGATCGACCGCGGCTCGCGCTTGATCGTTCAACAAACCGGATGTGATTATGAGCAGGCATGCATTGCCTTGTACAAGGCGATGGAAGATGTCGAAGCCAGAGGGCAACAAGGCGAAGAGGTCCCGTCACCCGTGGCACTGGCGATCCAGCAACTGCGAGGCAGTTAATCCCGGTAGATGAGGTATTTATCTCTGATTTTCCGGAACGACGTCAAATCCGGTTGCCACTTCTCGCGAAGCTCATCTATGGAAGCGCCGTTCATGATCGCTTTGCGAATCGTCGAGGTGCCGCACAAGCGGTCGAAGTGCGAAGCTCTCCACTGGAAGTCGTCGGGATAGAGCCGAAATATCTCATTGACAATTTTGATACCGGAGAGGTACGGTTTGAGGTTGTTCCTATCTGCAACGACAATCCGGACGCCATTACACGTTTGGCCCTTGAATTTCGAGCTTGTGGGCGTGAAACGGGTCGGCTCGAAGCGCATGGCTGGCAGGTTCAGCGCATTTAGCCGTTCAGCCAAGCGCTTTGAGTTGATCCATGGCGCTCCGAATTGTCTGAACGGCATCGCCGTTCCCCTTCCTTCGGAGACATTTGTTCCTTCCAACAGGCACAGCCCCGGATAGATGGCGGCGGTTTCCAGGTCGGGCATATTCGGCGAGGTCTTGATAAACCGTAGCCCCGTTTGGTCGTACCACATCGAGCGGCGCCAGCCCTCCATTGGGACAACAACCAGCTTGGCCTTTATATGACCAGCTAACCAGCCTTGCCCATTGAACATTCTCGCCAGCTCGCCCGCTGTCATGCCGTGTCGGACCGGAATCGGATAAAGCCCTACGAAGCTGGCCTGCGCCGGTTCGAGAATATTGCCCTCCACACAAGTACCGTTGATGGGATTCGGCCGGTCCAGTACGACGAAAGTCTTTCCGTTTTCTGCGGCGGCTTCCATCGCCAGCGACATCGTATATATATACGTGTAAAAACGGGCACCGATGTCCTGGATATCGAAAACGAGAACGTCGACATTTTGCAGCATGTCTTTTGTGGGTTTTTGTGTCTTGCCATAGAGGCTGTAGACCGGCAGATTGTAGACAGGGTGGTTTTGGTTGTCGATTTTCTCGGCGTCCGGGGCAATACCCCAAAAACCATGTTCCGGACTGAAAAGAGCCACCAACTTCACGCCGGGTATTTCTCTGAATACGTCCACGATGAACCGGCCGTTCCGGTCATACGCCGTATGATTGGCGATAATTCCAAGGCGTTTACCTTGAAATAGCTCTTTGTACTCACTCACACGATCCAACCCGGTCTTCACCGAGCCATAGCAACTGGAAAGCATTACGAGAGAACCTAAGATCATGATTGCCTTTGGCGACTTCATTCTGTTCCGTCCAAATCAAATTGTACAGTCAAATCTACCTGCTTATACTGTAAACGACTTCTGAAGATCGAACAAGAAATATAGTGACAATACATCTCTTTCGGGCTAAGATATACCTCTCTGGTTTTTTGAAAAGAATCGAAATGAAACGATCTCAAATAGCGCTTCTGATACTACTGTTTTGCCTTTCAGTACAATGCCGGCCCGTTCAGGAAGAAAAGCCCAAGCCGCGCTTCGATCAAATTGGTCCGGTAGTACACGAAGAAATCGAAAAAGATAACTTTCCCGGCGCCGTTGTCCTCGTCGGCCAGGGAAACGATATACTGTACTGGGAAGCCTTCGGCCACGAGATGACAGACCCTTGCGAAGAACCTATGCACAAAGACACGGTCTTCGATATGGCCTCTGTGACCAAGCCGGTCGCTACCGCTACGTCAATCCTGATTCTCATGGATCGCAACGCCATCAAATTAGACGACTACGTCCGAACTTACCTGCCCGCCTTCGCCTGCAAAGGTAAAGAGGACACCCAAATTAAGCATTTACTGGCGCACGTATCGGGCCTGCCGGCATACACGAATGCGAGCGTATTGAAGGAGCAATTCGGAAGTCCCTGCCCCGAAAAGGTGATCGACAAGATATGTTCGTTGGAAGCACTCAGTGCGCCTGGAGAAGAATTCCGGTACAGTTGTCTTAATTACATCACGCTGGGCAAAATCGTGGAAATCATCAGTGGAAAGAATCTTGCTGATTTCAGCCGGGAGAATATCTTCGCTCCGCTCGGCATGAAGCACACGATGTTCAATCCGCCGGATTCCTGGAAAAAGGATATCGCCGCGACGGAAGTCATTGATGGTAAGCCGCTGCGTGGTACCGTCCACGATCCCTTAGCCCAACTGATGGGCGGCGTCTCCGGAAACGCCGGACTATTCTCGAACGCTTACGATCTGTCAATCTACTGCCGGATGTTGCTCAACGGAGGGATCTGGAAGCGCAAGCGAATCCTCAGCCCAGAGGCGGTTCGTCTGCTGACTACCGTTCAAACGCACGGCCGGGCGTATGGTTTTGGCGTGAGCTCGCGTTACGCGTCGGCTAAAGGCACTTACGCTTCGGAGAAGGCCTTCACCCACACCGGCTATACGGGCACCTCGATCGTTTGCGATCCGGAAAGCGACACGTATGTGATTATTCTCGCCAATCGAGTCCATCCCAAAGATGACGGCAGTGCGAAGCCCGTTCGCACAAAAGTGGCGGATATCGTTTTCTCAAGTTTATCAACGTCACCAGCCCAAGATGGAGGTGAAAAATGAGACGCCGTGATTTTTTGAAAGCCGCCGGCTTCGGCGCCGCAGCGTTGGCCCTGCCCTATCCGAAAGATGTTATTCGGACGACGATGGGCGCCGAGCGCAAAAACAAACCCAATATCGTTTACATCCTCGCGGACGATCTCGGCTACGCAGAAGTCGGTTGCTACGGCCAGAAGAAGATAAAGACACCCAACATCGACAAATTAGCCTCGGAAGGCATGAAGTTCACACAGCACTATTCCGGTAACCCGGTCTGCGCGCCTTCGCGGTGCACGTTGATGACGGGATTGCATACGGGACATTCCCAGGTCCGCAGCAACAAGCAGGTGGGCGGCCAGGAGGGCTGGAGACTCGGCTCGACCACCGGCGGGCAATGGCCCTTAGAGACCGGTACCGTCACGGTAGCGAAAATCCTCAAGAAAGCCGGCTATGCGACCGGGGCGTTCGGCAAATGGGGTCTCGGGCGCGTCGGCACCACGGGTGATCCCAACAAGCAGGGCTTCGACCATTTCTACGGCTATATTTGCCAGCGCCAGGCCCATACGTACTATCCCAATCACTTGTGGCACGACGGTAAGGTGGAGTGGATCGAGGCCAACAAGGACGGAAAAGAAGGGGCCTATTCCCATGACCTGATCGCGGCTGAGGCCCTGAAATTCCTCAGGGCCAACAAAGACCATCCCTTCTTTCTCTACGTACCCTTCACCATCCCGCACGTCGCCCTCCAGGTCCCGCAAGATTCTCTGGACGAGTACGTGGGTCTGTGGCCCGACCCGCCGTACACGGGTAATAAAGGCTACTTTCCGCATCCACACCCGCGAGCGTGCTACGCGGCTATGGTCACCCGGATGGACCGGGACGTCGGGCGAATCATGTCCTTGCTGAAGGAGTTGGGCCTTGACAAGAACACCCTGGTCATCTTCACCAGCGACAATGGCCCGACCTTCAACGGTGGAACGGATTCGGCGTTCTTCGAGAGCGCCAAGCCCTTCCGCGGCTTGAAAGCTTCCGTCTACGAAGGCGGCATCCGCGTACCGTACATCGCGCGCTGGCCCGGCCGAATCGAAGCCGGAAGCACGAGCGATCTCATCTCGGCTTTCTGGGACTTCCTGCCGACCTGTTGCGAACTCATTGGCGCGGACCCGCCCGCGGACATCGATGGGATATCCATGCTGCCCACTTTCCTCGGACAATCCCAAAAGCAAAAGAAACACAAGTATCTGTATTGGGAGCTCAATGGCCAACAAGCTGTGCGGATGGGCAAATGGAAGGGGCTTCGCCTGAAACCCAACAGGAAAATCCAACTCTACAATCTGGACGAAGACATCAGTGAATCCCACGACGCAGCCGACGAGTATCCAGACGTTGTGGCCAAAGTAGCTGAGATATTCAGAACGGGACGCACCGGGTCAGAGGTCTTTCCACTGAGCAAGACTATACCTTGAACGCACAGAGGTTTGTGCTGAAGGGTTTGCTCCGCAAAATTCTTCTTGAACAGATTTCTCCGCTGCGCGGGGATAGATGATGCGCCGTTATCTTCTGGCCATTTTGTTGGCAGCAGCTTGTGTCACTCTGAGAGCATCTAAGTGCGTCGCCGGGGTGACTCCCGTACGCGGCGCGCGAAAAGAGCTGCGAGATATCATCGGCGTCACCCATGTCGATGGAAAGTATCATCTGACGCATGAAGATTTTCTCAACGAGGGTGCGGATCAAATTCTGGGCTTAGGCTCACGGGTCATCAAAGTCTGGTTTCACGACCCAGCAAAATCCTACCCGTTCAATTCGCAATGGCCCAAGATGAACTCCCTGGTCGAGATCGCGCAGGCGCCCTATTTCAAGACCCTCTTCGACAAGCCCATGACCACCTATATCCTGATGTGTTTTTCGATGGGAAACGATGCGGGCTACTGGAGAAAAGGCCTGACTGAGGATCAGCAACTCGAGGAGCAACGACAGTTCTACGAGCTGGCCAAGTACCTGCTGACCACGTACCGGGAGACTGGAAAGACCTTCGTCCTGCAACATTGGGAAGGTGACTGGCTGATTCGCGGCAATTACGACGCGAAGATCGATCCGACGCCGGAGGCCATCAATGGCATGATCGCATGGCTCAAAGCCCGACAAAAGGGAGTGACTCAAGCCAGGCGGGAAATCGGATTGAACGGCGTGAGGATCTATCACGCCGCCGAGGTGAATCGGGTCGTCGATTCCATGAGGGAGGGCAAGCCCAACGTGGTGAACAAGGTTTTGCCCCATACCAGACTGGACTTGGTTTCCTATTCCGCATGGGACGCCGCAACCGCCCATTTTGAGAATCCACAGGTCCTTCGCGACGCGCTGGACTTCATTGCAGCTAACGCACCGGACAGCCGTGACTTCGGCGACCGGAACGTCTATATCGGTGAGTTCGGTATGCCGGAAAATAACTTCTCCCCCACGCAAGTCCAGAAGGCCATTCCCAACGCCGTCAAGACCGCCCTCAACTGGGGGTGTCCCTACATCGTGTACTGGCAACTGTACTGTAACGAGCTTGCGGACCGAGACCAACGGCCGCCCGTACGCGACAACGAGGCCGTGCGTGGCTTTTGGCTGATCCGACCTGACGGCTCAAAAGCCTGGACATGGGGCTACTTTTACGGACTTTTGAATCCGCCTGGGTAAGAAGTCCTCACCTATGGACCCCTTTTTGAGGTTCGTCCCCCCAACTCGACTCCCTCAACGGAATCCCCATATTTTTGCACCCAAGTTAATCCGCCCGCCTTTCTTGCCGATAAGGTGGTAGTCAAACGACAGCCTGAATAGGGCCAGGCGAGTGACGCGGAGGAGCACTCGCCTGGCCTTTTTTGTGTGCCCCGTGCTCCGCCAAGCCGGAAACAGCGGGCGGACAAATATAAATTACCCAATCAGCCCTGATGAACCCCTTGACAGCAGTTTCGTATGAGTACCTGCAAGAGAGTGATTGCAAATGGAGTGTCTACGATGACGACTGTAGAAACGCAGCTTAGTAATAGAAAATGCCACACAGGGACGCATACCGATCACCTGTGCTACATTATATCCCAAGGGTTCCATCTTACTGAAGAAAAGTGGTATAGGACCCTCACCGACGACCCGAAATTCAAATGCACCCACTGCGGACGAACCGCCAGAAGCAGTGCGAATCTCTGTGTCCCGGGCCACCTTTAGGGAACCACCGTCACTTATAGAGGATGGGGTTGGTGCGCCAGTCTTTGTTGGCATCGTGGGCGTATCGGGCCACGCGCGGGCGGCGCTCACGCAAGCGAACGGACTCTATCCCGAGGTAATACCCCGTGGATCGGAGGTTTTTTCCTACGCACTCCAGCCGTAAGGTATACTTGCCGGGATCGGGCCAGAAATCGAGTAAGGGATACTCGCGGCTCGTGACATCCTCACTGTAAAGGTCCATGACAGGCCCGAGCTTCACCCCGTCCAGATACGCCTGATATTTCCCGAAATCGTACGAGCGTGTCATCACGAGCACGAGCCGCCGGGGCTCTTTCTTATCCACCTCGAACGGGATTTGAATCCAGGCGTCCTCCTGTCCCTGCGGTTTGTAAAGCAGATGACCCTCGGAGTAGATAGCCAGTTTTTGCATGACGGCTTGTCCCTGACCGTGGTATTGCTTGTCCGTGAATTGCGTCGCCGGAATAATCTTGTCCAGGTTAGGCAGCGTGCGCTGCCGCGCGCCGGGCGCGCGAGCCTCAAACGTCGGCTGGCCCGTTTGATACCAATAGGCAACGCTCGAATAATCGTCTTCACGTTCGTTCCAGCTATTCACTTTCTGCTCGGGGTTTTCATCCGCCGAGATCCAGCCGTAATGCTCGAACGTCACCTTGATTCCCTTGCTGAAGATAATCGGATCGGCGATATGCCAGCGGTAGGCGCTGGTGTGGCCGCCCACGATGCCCCACTCGTCGAAGTAAGGCACGCCGAAGTACGGCGTACTGGTCGTTTTGAGACCCCACGCGCTCAAAAAGTAATCCTCCGTCCCGGTGCCCCAGATGGAAGCCTTTTTCTCGCCGTTGATGTAAATCTTCTCGTCCCCCTCGCCAAACCAGGAAGGGCTGCGCGTCCGCACGCTCAGGACCGTCCCCACGTAGTGACCCTTGCCTTGGGTATCCAGGACCACGTAATCTTTTCCGTTCTGGACGGGATATTCCTGACGATACTGCGCGTAAAAGTAAGGGGTATCTTCGCTGACGCTATCCTTCTTGACCCAGTCGATGTTGTAGTAGAGCAGGCTGATCGGTTTTTCGCTTTGGTTGATCACTTCAATGCGCGCCGACTTGCGGAAGGGCATGTGCCAAAAGCAGTTATACGAATCCGCGTCTTCGACGATGACGGGCAAGCTGATGACCTCGCTGCGTTTACCGAAGCTGTTGGCAAAGAAGTCTCCCACGGGCGCCTCGACGGCCGGACGCTTGCAGCCGTCCCAATACATTCGCAACAGCATTTCCTGGTGATTGGCTGAGCCTTTCTTCGCCCATGCTTGCGGCTCGGGACCCAGGAACGTCATCCAGATGTGCGTGATGACCCCCGGTCCTTGAACGTCCATCAGCACTTTAGTCTCGCCGGGTGGAACGTTCTTATTGTCCCAGTTGCTTTGCGGGTCCGGCTCGCCGTTCGGATCGTATTTACCGTCCGGGCCGATCTTGTGGGTCGAGGTCGCCCTCATACTGCGCCCCTCGTGCGGGCGGGCCAGGTCGGCCAGCAAATCCGCAAGCGATACGCGTGAAGGGCACAGACCGAGCAAGATACTTAACACCAAAAGGGAGCACTCCCCGGTCGTAAAACGGCGACGGCTCTCAATCATTTGCTCACCTCGTCAGTACAATTGTCTCTCGATCGCCTGGGTATGAATGAGCTCGAATACGGCCTTGACAAATTCGCTATCCAGGCCAAGCTGTTCGCCCCGGGCCATGTGGTCCTTGAGCAGGCTCTCCCATCGTTGAAGCTGAAGAACGGTTAGGCCGTGCTCCTGTTTGAGTTTGCCGATCTCCTCGACCCATTTCATCCTGTCGGCGAGGTCCTGTAAGATCCGCGCATCCACGTGGCTAATCTCGGCGCGCAGACGGGCCATCTTTGACTTCACCTCTTTGTCCGTAACCGCTGCGTTGCGTGCCTGGAGCCTTTCCAGCATCTCGATCAGAGTGGCGGGCGTGATTTGTTGCCTGGCATCGCTCAGCGCGTGGTCCGGGTCGATGTGCGTCTCGATCATTAGACCTTCAATACCCAAATCCAGCGCCGTCTGGGAGATCGGCTCGATAAGATCGCGATGGCCGGAAATGTGGCTGGGATCACAAATGAGAGGCAAGTCCGGCAGAAGTCTCTTGAGCTCGATAGGGATTCGCCAATTCGGATCGTTGCGGTACTCCATCTCCACGTAGGTCGAGAATCCCCTGTGTATCCCGGCCAGCTTTCGTATCCCCGCGTGATAAAGCCTCTCGATCGCGCCGAGCCACAGACCCAGCTCGGCGTTAACGGGATTCTTGACGAGGACCGGTACGTCAACGCCTTTCAAGGCGTCGGCAATTTCCTGCACCTGGAACGGATTGACCGTCGTCCTCGCCCCGACCCACAGAATATCCACGCCTTTGTCGAGACAACGCTCAACGTGCTGCGCGTTGGCTACCTCGGTGGTCGTGAGCAATGAGGTCTCGGCCTTAACCGCCTTGAGCCATTCCAAACCGACGCCGCCCACGCCCTCGAAAGAGTTGGGGCGCGTGCGAGGCTTCCAGATACCCGCGCGAAAGACCTTCACATGGGGACATTTCGTCAATTCCCGCGCCGTCGCAAGCACCTGCTCCTCGGACTCGGCGCTGCACGGCCCGGCGATCACCCACGGAATCCTGTCGAACTTCAACCACGCCGATATTTTCGACAGATCTCGATTCAGCCTCTTCAAATCCTCAGACATGAGCCACCGATGATTTCATGCTCTCTCCGTTCTTGCGCCCGAGACGCAACGTTCTGAGTACAAAGCGATCATTTATCTTGTGCAAAGATCATACCTTCCGGCCGGAGAAATTTCAAGGACGGCAAAAGCCCTTTGCGGTCCGATTCGCAAATCGAAGGTCCACGAATACGTGGAACATGAAATGCTGGCAATTTCTGATAATTCTGCTATGATAGGAGCATGGAAAGCGCACGGGTATATAAACCGTACCTGAATGTCGGCGATCACACTCGTTCGGAGGAATGACGATGTCTCGAAGAAGAGCGTTTACCCTCATAGAGTTGCTGGTGGTCATAGCCGTGATTGCCCTGCTGCTGGCGATCCTGCTGCCCGCCTTGAACAGGGCCAAAGAACAAGGCCAGCAAGCCGTATGCAAATCCAACCTGAAGAATTACACCCTTGCGACGTTCATGTACGCGGGAGACAACGACGATAAATTCTGCGATCCGCGCAGTTGCTATTTTTCGCAGATGTCTGCTTACCCCGTGGAATCCGGCTTGGCTAGTCCGATCCACCTGCGCTGGTGCAACGGGAATCTATACCTCAAGAACCACCCGGAATACGCGGGGCCATTCTTTTCCTATCTCCAGGATGCACGGTCCTTTATCTGCCCGACGTTTTCCCGGATTGCCCACCAGGCTTCCCAGGACCATTTCTACCAGGACGACGCCGCTAATCTCAAGAACTACAAACCGTGGTACAACTACACCATGAACGGCTATCTGGGCAGCCTGGACAGCGGCGTCAAGAACTCCAGAGTGCTGAAGCTCGCCGAAGTCAAACACACCGGACAAACCTATTCCTTCACGGAGGAAAGCGCCCTGGTGGACACGAACTATAACGTCTCCGGGCTGAACGACACGTATATGATCCCGGGTGACGATTCCATGATCGCCGGATGGCTGAGCCAGACCGGCAGCTACCAGCTCATCAAGCCGGGCCCCGATGGCGTCGGTCAGTTCTGGGATGTTATCGCCGGCTTTCACCACGCCCCATCCGGAAATCAGCTTGGGGGAAGGGGCAACTGCGCCTTCCTGGACGGGCATGTCGGCGCTCATTTTCGCGCCGAGACTTTTCCTTTAGCTTGGCCTCATTGATTCTTTCATTTCTCCTGATTTTTTCGCAGAATGTGAACTTTTTGCGGAAATATACCGTAGAAAACATACGCTTTACGCACGCAATCGGGACGTGAGTCTAATCCGGCGGGAGAGGGAGTTTTTCGGGGCAAAACACTAATAAAGGAGAAGCCGATATGGCAACAGACGTGAAGCAAATCGGAGAGCTGGTGCGGGAAAAAAGCGAATTCGTCAGAGCGCTTTTCTCGGAGTTGGACAAGGTCATCGTCGGGCAGCGGTACATGCTCGAGCGTATGCTGATCGGCCTGCTCGCTAACGGGCACATTCTGTTAGAAGGCGTGCCGGGCCTGGCCAAAACGATGGCTGTAACGGTTCTTTCTCGGACGATCAATGCCGACTTCAAGCGTATTCAGTTCACGCCCGATTTGCTGCCGGCCGACTTGATCGGAACGCAGATCTACCGACAATCGGATGGCGAATTCCAAACCCGAAAAGGTCCGATTTTCGCCAACATTATCCTGGCCGACGAAATCAACCGCGCTCCGGCCAAGGTGCAAAGCGCCTTGCTCGAAGCCATGCAGGAAAGGCAGGTCACCATTGGCGACGAGACCTTCAACGTGCCTCATCCTTTTCTCGTGCTCGCCACGCAGAACCCCATCGAGCAGGAAGGAACATATCCGCTGCCCGAGGCGCAGTTGGACCGGTTCATGCTCAAGCTCAAAATCGATTACCCCGACAAAACCGACGAGCGCAAAATCCTGGACAGGATGGCCGGAACGGACGTCCACTTCGACATTCAAGCGGTGATCCAGCCCGAAGACATCGCCCAGGTCAGAAACGTCATCGACGAAATCTACATCGACGAGAAAATCAAAGATTACATCGTTGATATCGTCTGCGCCACGCGAGAGCCTGACAAGTACGGCGTGGACATGGCCAGCTTCATCAACTACGGCGCCTCGCCCCGCGCGACGATCTATCTCGCCCTCGCGGCCAAGGCGCACGCAT
>CAYZAH010000063.1:0-11097 GCA_964475805.1 uncultured Pirellulales bacterium
GACAAAGTTGTCAAGGAGCGAATCGAAAAGGTTCAGGTGGAAACCGTCGAAGCCGATTTGCTTGATGAGTCCGCTTATGGCAAGCTGCCCAAGGCCGAAAATGTATTCTTCCTGGTCGGCATGAAATTCGGCGCGACCGGCAACCAGCCGTTAACATGGGCGATGAACGCTTATGTGCCGGCTCTCGTCGCCCGACATTATAAAAACTCCCGAATCGTCGCGTTATCGACCGGCAACGTTTATCCGCTTGTCAAGACGGCTGACGGCGGAGCAACGGAGCAAACTCCGCCTGAGCCAATAGGCGAGTACGCCCAGTCGTGCCTCGCCAGAGAGAGGATGTTCGAGTATTTTTCCCAACTTCACAGGACACCCGTAACGCTCATCCGGCTTAACTACGCGAACGAGCCGCGATATGGCATCATTGTCGATCTAACAATGAAGATACTGCACGACGAGCCTATCGACGTGACCATGGGCGCCGTGAACCTTGTCTGGCAGAGGGACGCTAATGATTACATCGCTCGTGCGATAACGCTCGCGAGTTCCCCGCCGACTGTGCTGAACGTAACCGGGCCGGACACGATTCCCGTTCGTCGCCTCGCCGAGCAGATCGCAACCGTGCTCGACAAGAAACCGAAATTCGTCGGGCAAGAGGCCGAAACCGCCCTGCTCTCGGACGCCTCACATTGCCTGAGCGCCCTCGGCCCACCTCGGATATCGCTCGATCAGATGGTCTCGACAATCGTCCAATGGGTCGCCGCCGGCAAGAGAACGCTGAACAAACCCACGAAGTTCCAGATGCGCGACGGCAAATTTTAGGGAGGGAAGACGTGGACATGCATATCCTCAAGAAACTGCTTTCTGGCTGTGTCATCCCCGCTCACCCGCTGGCTCTCCAACGGGACAACAAAATGGACGAGCGTTGCCAAAGAGCCTTGACGCGGTACTACTTAGCTGCTGGGGCGGGCGGTTTAGCCGTTGGCGTTCACACTACGCAGTTCGCTATCCACGATCCGAAGGTCGGCTTGTATCGCCCGGTGCTGGAGTTAGCCATCGAGACGGCCCGACAATCTGTCGCATCCGGCGATTGCGACGAGCCGATCATGATCGCCGGTCTCGTCGGAGGGACAAAGCAAGCTATCGAAGAAGCCGGACTCGCCCGGGAACTCGGTTACCATCTCGGCCTGCTCTCTGTGTCGGCCTTGAAAGGTAGATCCGTTAGCGAGCTAATCGAGCACTGCCGGAGTGTCGCTGAGGTGATACCCATCATGGGTTTCTATCTGCAGGAAACAATAAGCGGCATGACGCTGCCCACTGAATTCTGGCGGCAACTTGCGGCGATACCGAACGTGCTCGCCATAAAGATCGCGCCATTCAACAGATACCAGACCCTCGACGTGCTGGAAGCCGTTGCGCGTTGCGGGCGCGCTGACAAAATCGCCTTGTACACGGGCAACGATGACAACATCATCGTCGATCTGCTCACCGAACACAACTTCACGGTCGAAGGCCGCCAGGTAGCCATTCGGATCGTCGGCGGGCTGCTCGGGCAATGGGCCTGCTGGACGCGGAAGGCGGTCGAGCATCTGTCGCGCATCCAGGCGATCCGCGAGGCCGGCAAGGAAATCCCCGCGGACCTGCTCACCTTAGCAAGCCAGATGACGTTGGCCAACAAGGCGATTTTTGACGCCGATAACCATTTTGCCGGCTGCATTCCGGGAATATCATACGTACTGAAAACACAGGGTCTCCTCCAGCAAGTGCGAACGCTTGAGCCTGAAGAGCGACTATCCGCCGGCCAGGCGGAGGCTATAGATGGAATCATCCGTGATTATCCTCACCTGACAGATGACTCTTTCGTCAGAGAAAATCTTGACGCGTGGTTGGAGTCGTAAAGAAAAAAGGCGGAAAACCGAAAAAGGAAGATAGATTCTTGATCGACAACGCCCGATAACGCACTCGCAATTCCATGTCATAAGTGCGTTTGTCATTTTCTTTTCAATCGCCCCCCGATTTCTTCCGATACAATCCATCAATGCGTGGAAAATATCTTTCGGAACTGAAGGAAGTGTAAACAATGGCCATTGACAAGATATCAGAAGACATCCTTTGCGTCGAGCTGCCGTCTGCGGGATCGTTAATTGCCGACGAGCTGAACACCCTTAACGAAATGGTCAGCGAAAATTGCACCTGTCACGTCATAATCGACTTCTTCAGAGTCGAAGTGCTTAACTCATGGAATATTAGCACTCTTCTTGCTTTGCGCAGTCTGCTGTCCGAGGGGAACCGCCAGCTTATTCTATGTGGCGTTCGCGTGGTCACAAAGTGTATCTTCTCCGTTGCGGGCTTTCGCAACGAGTTCATTTTCGCCGAGAACCGAAATGCAGCATTAGCGATGTTACGCAGATCCGGAGCAAAACAGCGTCCCCGCTGAGCCTTCGCCTATAAGCTGAGTGGTTCGGAGGATACCGGCTCGGCTTTGGGATGTTGTTTCTCGCAGAAGTTCTCCCGGACGTACTTCACCGCATTACTGAAAATCGTCATTCCATCGCCATCCACGTTTCCTTCACGCGTCCATCGCGGATGCTGAGTTCGCCGGATGAACCTTTCCGGGTGAGGCATCATTCCGAGAACTCTGCCCGTCGCATCTGTCAATCCGGCTATCGCATCAACTGATCCGTTTGGGTTGACCGGGTAGCCGCCCTCGTTGCCGTCTTCATCCACGTATCTGAAAGCCACGTGCTCTTCCACCTTCAGCCGCTCAACCGTCGCCATGTCTTTCCCGACAACTTTGCCTTCGGCGTGCGCTATAGGTAAATAGATTTGCCTGTCGGGCTCGATGAAAACACACCTCGGGCTCTGAGGCGCAAGGTAGACCCATCGATCCTCGAACTTCCCACTGTCGTTCCAGGTGATGGTTACGTCCTCGCGGCTTTTGTCAGGCTCCAGGCCCGGCAGAATTCCCGCCTTGACTAAAACCTGGAAGCCATTGCAAATTCCGAGTACTAATTTGCCCTGCTCGATAAACCTCTGCATCGGATCGAAAAGATGATGCACGATTTGATTGGCGAGAATTTTGCCTGCCGCCACGTCGTCGCCGTAGCTGAAGCCGCCGGGAATCACGATGATCTGAAACTCGTCGAGCAGGTCTTTGTCTTCGATCATGCGATTGATATGCACGCGCTGCGCCTTAGCCCCGGCCAATTCCAGCGCGTACTCCGTCTCCATATCGCAGTTAATGCCCGCCGCCCGCAAAACGATTGCTCTAACGTCTGTCATCTCTTACCTCACCAATCAAACGGCTTTTGCCATGCACTCTTCAGCGCGTCTATGTCTGATTTGATAACTGCGTCGCCGTTATCGGCCTTGATAACGAGCATTCTTTCTTCCGTCACCTTGCCAATTTGACCAAAGGGCAGATTCAGCATCAGCTTAGCAAAGGCGTGATAGTTTTCCGGCTCGACCTCCACGATATACCGGCTGTTCGATTCGCTAAACAGTTGTGCATCAAGCCGCCAACAGTCTTTGCTTCGGGGCAGACCGTGCAGGTTCACCTCTATCCCCAGGCCGCCTGCAAAGGCCATCTCGGCTAATGCGACCGCCAAGCCGCCCTCAGAGCAATCGTGGCAACTAACCACAAGGCCCTTAGCGATGGCACCGGCAATCCGGCGCGCGATCTTCGGGGCAGCGCCGAGGTCCAACTTTGGCACGTTGGCTCCAAGGTGGCCAGCTATCTTGTAATAGTGCGAGCCGCCCAATTCGTTCTTCGTTTCACCTACGATGAAGAGCAAATTGGAAGGCCTCTTGGTGTCCATCGTGACACACTTGCCGATGTCGTCCACAATGGACATCGCACTAATCAGGAGCGTCGATGGGATGGATATCCGGGTCCCGTCCTCGCAAACAAACTCGTTGTTCAGTGAATCCTTGCCCGAGATGAAGGGAGCCTCGAAGGCCATGGCGCCATCGTAACACGCCTGGGCCGCGCGGACCAGCGTGCCGAAGGTCTCCGGCCTGGTGCAATCGCCCCAGCAGAAGTTATCCAGCAGAGCAATCCTGTCCGCCCGACCGCCCACACAGATGAGATTCCTGATCGCCTCGTCGATCCCCGCCAGGGCCATCCAATACGGATCGATGTCGCCGTACAGCGGGTTCATTCCGCAGCTTATCGCCAAACCCTTGTCCGAATTAAGCTTCGGCTGGATCACCGCTGCGTCGGACGGACCATCGTTACGCACACCGGTCAGGGGTTTAATAACCGAACCGCCCTGAACCTCGTGGTCGTACTGGCGAATGACCCACTCCTTGCTGGCGACGTTGTAGGACGAGAGGATATTCACCAAATCATCGGTATAGTCTTTCTTCTCCGGGATACTCGGCTCACCTAACTCCGGAGCCTGCCAAACGGCTTTGCGCGAGTATTTGGGCACGCCATCGTGCAGGAATTCCATGTCCAATTCGCCGACCTGCTCGCCCTTGTAGCGCAGTCTCAGTTTCCTGTCGTCCGTGAATTTGCCAATCACGGTCGATTCGACGTTCTCATCGGCGAAGATTTTTGTTATCGCTTCCAGATTCTCCGGCTTGACGGCGATGACCATTCGCTCCTGGGCTTCGCTGATCCAGATTTCCGTGTAGCTAAGGCCCCCGTATTTCAACGGTGCCTTGTCCAGATCAACTTCGGCTCCGAGATGCTCTCCCATTTCCCCGACCGCGCTGCTCAAGCCGCCCGCTCCACAATCCGTGATGGCTTCGTACAATCCCGCTTCATTCGCCCGGACCAGGACGTCCAGCATCTTCTTTTCCGTGATCGGATTGCCGATTTGCACCGCGTGCGAGAAGACGGTTTCGTGCTCATGGGTCATTTCGCCGCTCGAAAATGTAGCGCCATGAATGCCGTCGCGGCCGATCCGCCCGCCCACCATGACGATCAGGTGGCCGCTCTGAGGATGCTTGAAACACTTATCCCTGTCCATCAAGCCAACGTTGCCGCAATAGACCAAGGGATTCGCCAGGTACCTATCGTCGAAATAGATAGCGCCGTTGACCGTCGGGATACCCATTCGGTTGCCGTAATCGCGAACGCCCGCCACGACACCTTTCATGATCCTTCGCGGATGCAGAACGCCCTTGGGTATTTCGTTGAGTTTCTTATGAGGCTCGCCGAAGCAGAAGATGTCCGTATTGGCAACGGGCCTGGCGCCGAGGCCGGTCCCCATCGGATCACGGATCACGCCACCGATGCCGGTCGCCGAACCGCCGTAAGGATCGAGCGCGGACGGATGATTGTGCGTTTCCACCTTGAAGCATACGGCTGAATCCTCGTCGAATTCGACGACGCCTGCGTTGTCGGCGAAGACCGATATGCACCAGTCCTTGTCAAGCTGCTTGGTCGCCTTGAATACCGTATCCTTCAGCAAATCGTCAAAATGCACCTGCTCGCCGTCAATGGCCATATCGACGGAGCTCTTGAGCGTCTTATGCACGCAATGCTCGCTCCAGGTCTGCGCGATCGATTCCAGCTCGATATCCGTAGGCTCCCGGCCAAGCTCGCGGAAATGCCTTTGTATGGTCTGCATCTCGACTAAGTTTAGAAACAGGTCCTTCTCCTTCGCCAGGTTCACCAGACCTTCGTCGTCGAGATCGCAGATAGGCCAATGGATTATCTGCAATTCGTAGGGCTTTAGATGGGGGTTCGGAGGCTCGGCCTCGTTTCCGAACAGGCAGTCTTCAATGCAGTCGTTTGCGAGGAGCTTCTTCGCAATCGTGTTTGTCTCTTTCTCAGAAATCTCGCCTAACACGACGTATTTTCTCGCGGTCCGCACACTGCCGGCATTCGCTCCCATATCCGCTACTGCGGTCATAACCGATTCGGCCACCGGGTCCGTCACGCCGCTCTTGAGATGTACTTCGATCAGCGTCGCCCTCGCTAAGCCGGCCGGGGGCCCGCTTCGGCCGACGTAACACTCCTCGCACACCGGGTCGCTCAACAGCTCTTTCGCCACGCGTCCGGCGAACTCCCTATCGAAATCCGCCTCGATGAGAAAGACCTTCGCCGATTGGACCGCCTGCACGGACTTAATCCCGAGTTCCATGATGTCGTCCAGCACACTCTTGCCGTGCACATCCGAAAAGTCCGGCTTATTGAACACCTCAAAACGCCACTGTTCCACGATATGACTTCCTTCAAACAGAGTGACTAAAGTGAGCTAAAATGAGCTAAAGTGCCTAAAGTTGCGTAGCGCCGGTACTGCAAAGCTCGTCAAAAACTTCCACTCGTCATACCCTTTGCTCTCTTCTCCTTGTTACCCGCCGACTTTAGCTCGATTTAGGCACTTTGATTCACTTTGGTCACCTTAGCTCACTACACCGTTCCCTTCCTTTGCACCTTGTACTGTATCATGGCCGCTCGTTTTTGTCTTGCTTTTTCGAGCATCTTTTCGATCTGGCTTCGGTTCGCGTTGCCTATGCCCTTCTGAAGCTTCCTCAACTCGACGATGACCTTGTCGATGGCCTTAGCGGTGTTGTTCGCGTTTGTCAGCAAGACGTCCGCCCAAACGTTCGCCGGTCCCGAAGCAATTCTCGATGTATCCATAAAACCTTTTCCGGCGAATGTCATATCGCCGCTGCGATTGGCGTTGACCAGCGCTACAGCCATCACGTGCGGCAAATGGCTGACGTTGGCGAAGACTCTGTCGTGCTCGGCCGGTTTCATCACGTTCACAGAGCAGCCAAGCTCGGACCAGAACTCTTCAAGGACTCGCACGGCACCCCGAGCCGTCGCTTTCGTCGTCGTCAAAATACACGCCGCCTCCTCAAGCAAATCATCCCTGGCAAATTCCACGCCCCCCTGCTCCGAGCCGGCAATGGGGTGCGATCCCACGTAATGCACCCGCTTGGGCAACGTCTTTGCCGCCCAGCGGTGAGGCAGGACTTTGGTCGAGCCAACGTCGGTCACGATGCAGCCGCTCGGCAGAGCATCAGCCATGTCACTGAAGATAGCTTCAAACGTACATATGGGCGTCGCCAAAATAACAACATCTGCTTCGGCGACACTTTCGGCCAAATTGTCCGCGACAGTGCTCGCGATGCACAACTTCTCGGCCTTTTGACGGGTCGAAGCACGATGCGCGAAACCCACGACCTTCGTCCGGGCAAACGAGCGTAAAACCGCCAACGAAATCGAGCCCCCCAGAAGCCCAAGCCCTACAACTGTGACCTGCCTTAAGTTCTTCAAATAAAAGACCTTACAAGAATGAACCTTGAAACACCATCCTCCAAAAGGTACTGTCCGGACCGCCCTATGTCAATTTTTTTCTTCATTTTGGGTGCATAAAATGTTACTATCCGACGATTTAGAGTAATAGGACGTGTATGCAAGTACGCTTGCATCCGATGACTATGCCAAAACAAGAAACGACAACCACCAAGAGGCAGGACAAGACGGCGCTTAGCAACGGCGATCACCTCGACTTCGAGGAAAAAGTCGCGGACCTCGATCGTCAGATGAACGAGCTGCGCAAACTCAGTTCTATCAAAGGCATTGACTACTCCGCCGAGATTCGTCAACTCCAGCGCCAGCAGGTAGCCGAGCTCAAGCGAATCTACTCCAATCTGTCAGCTTGGCAAACCGTTCAGGTAGCGCGCCATCCCGACAGACCCTTACTGTGCGACTATATCAACCTGATGGTCAAAGACTTTCGTGAATTGCACGGCGACCGATGCTTCGGCGACGACCGAGCCATCATGGCAGGCTTCGGCCACATCGGCCGCGAGAGGGTACTGGTCGTCGGACAGAACAAAGGCAGGACCACGAAGGAGAAAGTGGCGTGCAATTTCGGATGCCCCAATCCTGAAGGTTACCGCAAGGCCCTGGCCAAGATGAAGTTAGCCGAGAAGTTCAACATTCCTATCGTCACTCTCATCGACACACCCGGCGCCTATCCGGGCATCGGTGCCGAAGAGCGAGGCCAGGCCCAGGCCATTGCTGTCAATCTTGCCCAGATGCCGCGATTGAAGGTCCCTATTATATGCATCGTCATCGGTGAAGGCGGTTCGGGCGGCGCCCTCGGTATTGGCGTTGGCGACCGGCTCGCCATTCTTGAGTTTGCATACTACTCGGTTATATCGCCCGAGGGGTGCGCCGCAATTCTCTGGCGTGACGGTTCACAAGCCCCCGACGCCGCCGAGGCATTGAAGCTAACGAGCAAGAACTTGCTCAAGCTCGGCCTTGTAGACACGGTCATCTCTGAACCGCTCGGAGGTGCACATCGCAACGTCCATGACACCGTTTACAACGTGGAGCGGTATATCGTCAAAACGTTGCGCGATCTAAAGCGAGTGAAAATCGAAAAGCTTCTCGAAGCCAGATATGAGAGACTGCGCTCGATTGGCACGCCGGCTGCCGAGAAGCTGCGTCGTAAAACACAGATCAGCCGGGACAAAATAAGAGCTGCACTGCAAGCTATCCCGGCAAAAAGAAAACCCGTTCCCGCTAAAGTGTGACTTTGCCTGTGCCGAAGAGGGGACGTTTGCGAACCGAAGAAATGATGATAGAGCAGGCCTCCCTGCCCGCCCTACCAATACACAGTTAGCGTTAGTGATTTGTGATATCTCTGGGATCCCGGCCTTCTTCGATGGCCTGTATCTTCCTGACCCTTCTGTCGTGCCTTCCTCCGCTGAAATTCGTACCGAGCCAGACCTCGACCATTTTTCGCAACAAGACAGCTCCAACCTGGTCCGCGGACAGGCACAGCACGTTCGCGTCGTTGTGATCTCGCGAGATTTGCGCGCTCAACTCGTCGTGGCAAAGGGCCGCTCGCACTCCACGAACCTTGTTTGCCGCCATGCTCATCCCAATCCCCGTGGCGCAAATCAGAATCGCCCTGTCTACGTCTCCCTTCGCGACCGCCCCCGCCGCCAAGTACGCCAAGTCCGGATAATCAACGGGATTACTGTCGTCTGTGCCGACGTCTATGCACTCGTGGCCCAACTCAATCGCGATGGCTTTGATCTGTTGTTTGGCGTCGAAGCCGCGATGGTCACTTCCAAGTGCTATCTTCATATCGCAAGCTCACTTATTCTCTTCTTCACGGCCCGCTCGATTTGTTCGGCACAACGATCATAAACACTTTGAGGATGACCTATCGGGTCAGCAATTCGTCGCTTCCCATCCAGAAGAAAGCATCGATTTGCCGCCTGCGGCACCATGGCTACAACCGCGTCACGATGTGACGGCTCCATGACAAAGATGAAGTCGCTCCACTCGATGAGCTCTCTCGTCAATCCTCTATTCCTGTGCCCCAGCAAATCAACTCCCTTCGCCGCACATGCGACGACCGCCTGTGGACTTGCCGGAAGGCCCTCAGAACCAATCACACCAGCCGAACTCACTGTATAACCAATTGTCCCGAGTGTGTCAAGACTGACACGCAATTTTTCTGCTAAATATTTCCTGAATAACCCTTCAGCCATTGGGCTTCGACACGTATTTCCCGTGCAGACAAACAGAAACGTGACTCCTGACATCAACCGCAAATTTTCTTCGGAGTACACGCCCGGCCTCAGTATCTCCAATCCCTTTCTGCCCATCTTCACAACAGTACTATTCATTCCATAGCGCGACGGTCCCGCATCCAGCAGCATTTCAATCCCATCCGACAAGCCATCGAGGACCTGATCTCCGTTTATCGCAGGTGACTTGTCCGTTAAATTTGCGCTTGGAGCAACAACGGGAAGAAGCGTTTGCTGTAGTAATTGAGTCGCAACAGTATGGTCCGGGCAGCGTATACCAATTGAGTCGCCTTTGTACAGGTTTTCAAAAACATCTTGCTCGAATTCACCCCGCTGCTGTTCAATATCCGTTTTGTCCAGATCGAAGACAATCGTCAAAGGTCCGGGCCACGCGTTTCGGATGAGTTTGCGCGTGATCAGCGGAATGCTGGGCACATATTTGCTGACGTCAGCCGGCTGAGCGATGTGCAACGTGAAGTGTTTCTGAGCCGGCCGGCCCTTGAGCCGTTCGAGACGGACCAGCGAATCGCTCTTCGCTCGGCACGCAATCCCATACACGGTCTCCGTGGGAAAGGCCACGAGTTCCCCCCCGTCAACCAGGTTCGCAGCTTCTTTGATTTTCGCTACGTCGATATTCGCAGGATCGATTTTGATTACTCTTGTTTTCACAGTCCGCATATATGTACACGATCATCCCATGAATAGCAAGACTTCTTCCCCAAACAGTGAGGCTGCGCGTCGAACGACGCCGCCGACTCCTACAACGCGCCATTGCGTGCGCATGAAAGAAGGGCCTTCGCCGGATGAATCGGCGAAGGCCCCGCGTCAATTGTCAATGAATCACAGATTCTAACTGCGGTTACGGCGTTGGTCGGTAGAGCCGAATATCGTCGATGTAAATCGTACCCGAACCGCCGGCAGAGGTTACGCCGCTCTTGCTGCCCAGGCCGATCGCGATCTTATCCACATTCGCCAGGTTGATCCCCTGGTCGGCAAAGACTTGCAGCGGGACGCGCCACTCTGTCCACTGGCCGATGGTAGCGGCGTCGGGATTATCGTTGACGGCGACGGCTGGTGCACCGCTGCTGTTCGAGACCGCCACGTACAGCGGCTCGGCCGCGTTGGCCGAGGCGCCTCTGAACCACAAAGAGAATTCCGAAACACCCGCCAGCGTCCAGTCACGAGGCGCGGTGAGGGTCATCGTTCCTTCCGAGTTCGTTACGCCGGCCTCATTGACATAGAGCAAGGGCATCGACTGAGTACCGCTGTGCACGTTCGTCTGCTCCGCGTACGGCGGCTGCAAGTAGCCCACCTGCGAACCATTATCAGCAACAGCAAAACCGTCTATCCACGTTTGCCAAATGGCCTGGCCCGCCGCATCGTCGTCCGTGTAACCCTCAAAATCGTCCACAAGCAGGAACGCGCCGATCGTGAAGATCCAGACGGGACCCGTTGACTTGTTGCCTTGGCCGTCGATTTCATCCACGCGCCAATAGTACGACGTCTGTGCTTCGAGCAGACCGGGATCATAGGTCTCGGCACCGAGCGCCTTGGACCCCTTGTATTCGGGCGAACCGGTATCGGCAG
>CAYZAH010000064.1:0-11083 GCA_964475805.1 uncultured Pirellulales bacterium
GACGATTTGTTTGAGAAAGTTGCCCATGTCCCCGGTACCCTGCGGGCCGACGCCGAAACAGCCGACGGTGAATTTCTCGCTCGGCGCAACGTTTCCGGCGTTGCCCAGCGCCGAAGCCGGGACTACATAGGGGAATATCGCCGCCCCGGCGGTGGCGCCGGCGGCCCGCTTCAAGAATTGACGCCGATGAACCATTCTCTCGCTCATGAGAAGACCTCCTGAAACTATTTATCGGAAGAAATAGTGCCTCGGACACCTGCCAGCCTGACGATAAGCCGAGGTGTACGTTAAAGAGTAATGCGGCGCGTGCCTTCGGTCAAACGAAAATCACGTTCGATGAGAAGCTACCAGGATCAGGCCCTCCACGGCCGGCGACGGCCTCACACACTCTCATTCATCTTGACCACGTTCTCCGCGATCTCAAGGACTCTTTCGCGGAGCCTTTTCGGCGAGAGCACGCGGACCTGGTCACCGTAACCCAGGACCCACCAGGTGATTTCGTTGATGCCGTCCACGCGAAATTCCACGAGGGCCGAGCCGTCGTCGTTGCGCGTGACTTTCTGCGAGTGGTGCCAGGTCGTCTCGGCGACGTCGTCGGCCACTTTGGGCAGGAACAGCAGCTTGACGTGATAGATTTGGCCTTCCGGTACCGTGGACCACACTCCGCGGAGAAATTCCGAAACGTCAAAATCCTCATCGTCCAGGTAGCATCTGCCCGTTGGCTGCACGTCCTGGATGTGGTTTAGCTCGAAGGTGCGCACCTTGCTGTGCGAGTTGGAGTAGCCCAATATGTACCACGTCCCGTTTTCATAGAGCAGATGGTAAGGGCATAGCTCAATGGTCAGCACGTCCTCCTCAAAAGGCGGACGGTAGGTCACGTTCACTTGGTGTTTCTTCGCAATGGCCTTTTGCAGTCTGGCGAAGATTCTATCAAAGCGACTGTTTTGCCGCAGAAAAGCCTTGGCGTCCGTTCGAGTCCAGATATGCCGGAGAACGTTGCTGCAATATTTCCTGGTTTCAGCGGGGAGATTGCTTTCGATTTTCAGGGCAGCCAGCAAAGCCGACTTTCTAAACGGCAACTGAACCTGGCAACTTACCTTTTGGGCGAGCAGGAGCAGAGCTAATGCCTCCTGGAGATTCAGGTTCGCCGGCGGCAGGAAGTACCCGGCCTCGATGGTATAGCGGCCGGTCCGAGGATCGTAGTGATACGGCACGCCCATCGCCTGCAATTCTTTCAGGTCACGAAAGATGGTCCGCCGGCTCGTCCCGAACATTTTGGACAGTTCCTGGACCGTACAGCTTTGCCCTGACTGCAGTGTCGTGAGGATTTGCATCACTCGGTTAATTCTGCTACGTTTCACGACTCGTACCTTAGATTCAGTGTAGCACGTCATTGAAAGCAAGGCCCCTTGCCTGCCCCCATCTTTTTCCCGGAGCCTCATGAATCGTAAATTCGCATCACTTCAGTTGGCAAATAGCGCAGTCATTATAGGGTGGTGCGCCTGTCAAATCAAGAAATACCTTCCCGACAAAAGAGAAATTCCATTGACGGGAAATGTTGTATGTACTATAATGATCATGTTTTAGCGCGAGTCGCGTCACCCTGAGCACCCGACGAAGGCAAAGGGATATTGCATTGTGGAAGCACTCATCGAACAGATACGCCTGTATTTTATCCGAGTCGCGGGGCATGGTTTCTGGATCTTTCCCGAACTGATCTTTATTGGATTGGTTGTGTATTGGGTTGTGGATTTTCTCGAAGGCACGCGCGGCGAGCGATTGTTCCGCGCCGTGATCTTCATTCTCTTGGTGGGCTTTCTGGTCCTCAAGCTGGTCGTTGGGCGGCTTCCCCTTGAGCGACTGCAATACCTGTACAACGGTTTTCTGATCGGTGTGCTGATTATTGCGGTGGCCGCGTTTCAGCCCGAAGTGCGAAGGGCGCTCATGCGCATCGGCCAGAGCCATTTCTGGTCGAGCGCGTCACAGACCCTGTCCAGGACGGTGGAGGAGTTAGTAGCCGCCGTGGTAGAGCTTTCCGCCGCCCGCATAGGTGCGATCATCGTGATCGAGAGGCGGGTCGCATTGGGTGAGTTCATCGAGACGGGCGTGCGAATCGACTCCAGGGTAACCTCCGAGCTGCTCAGGACCATCTTCTACCCCGGCTCAGCCCTTCACGATATGGCGGTTCTGATACGCGGCGACCGCATCGTCGCGGCCAGGGTGCAGTTGCCTTTGGCTGAGCCGGCCGGCACCGAGGGCGCCGGGCTGGGTTCGCGCCACCGTGCGGCCATTGGCATCACGACCGGCTCGGACGCCGTATGTGTGGTGGTCAGCGAGGAGACCGGCATTATTTCTATTGCTGAGAATGGAAAGCTTGACCGGAATCTGGATGAATCCACATTGAAGAAGCATCTTGCAAGCGTGCTCTCTTAAGCGGGACCGTGCCGGATGTCGAAGGCAAAACACGATGTTACCAAAAATCAAATTCAGTAAGATAGCTCTCGTGACGTTCCTGACGGTCCTGATCTGGGTCTGGACGGACCTGGCGCTTGACGAGACGTACGATGTAGGCGGTGCAACGGTTATGCTGTCCGAATCCAGCCCGCAATTGTGGATCAGTTTCGACGGCAAACGCTCCACGACTATCAACCACATCGTACTAAAAGGCCCGGCGTCCAGAATCACAAACATAAAGCGAAAAATAGAGAGCCATGCTTTCAACCTGCTTTTTCCACTCAATGCCGAAAAGGAAGGCCTGGTTAATAATGGCGAGCCTCTGAATGTTCAGGCTTTCTTGCAGAAGAGCCCACAATTGCAGGATTCCGGACTCACCGTGGAATCGTGCGAACCGGCGGAGATCAGCGTCAGTGTCGTGGAGCTTAGCGAAAAGCCTCTGGGCGTTGAGTGCTATGACGAAAGCGGGGCGCCGTTGAGTGTCGGGAGTATCGTCGAGCCGTCAACGGTCAACATCCTCGTGCCGGATACCTGGCCGCCGGGCGACAAGGCCAGAGTCATTCTGACGCGGAGCGATATCGAACAGGCGAAGGTCGCGCCGATCAAAAAAAAGGCCGAGGTCATACTGGCCGACGGGCAAATCCGGGAATCGCGCACGACCGTGGACGTCAGGATACCCCCCGAAGAGGATCGCCTCAAGAGCTTCAAGGACATCCCCGCGACGATAGGGTATTGCTTCAGTGAGAACACGCAGGGCCGTTTCAAGGTGGAACTGATCAACCGTACCCAGGTCTTGGACCTCATTGCGATCCGGGCGACCCTCGATGCAAAGGCGAGATATGAGAGTCAGGAGGAAGCCAAAATGATCCTGTTCATCTATGATCGCGACGAGGGCAAGGCCCAGCAGGAACAAGGCAGAGAAGTCTATTACAACTTCCCCAAGGATTCCTTTCGCAATGGTGACATCGTCCTGGATCAGGCGCCCGTTATCGCTCGGTTCAAGCTAATTCCTCTGCCTGCTGCAACGAACCAATAGGGCGCGGCACGCCGAAAGCGATCACCGCTTCAATGGTCATCCACAGCGCCAACGCAAATATCCCCGCTCCGATAGGTGCCAGGAGCCATTTTTCGCCTGCATATTTTTCGCTGGTGAGAAAGGCGACTTCGTTTTTGACCATCGCCCAGTTCGTGATAACCAGCATGATCAGGCAGGGTAGGCCCGTGACTACAAACTTCAAGCCGCCCTTGGTTTTCAGGTACAGCGTGACCACCAGTAAAGCCAATGCCGCCAGGAGCTGGTTGGCGGTCCCGAACAGGGGCCAGAGCTTCATCGCGCCGGTGCCATTGGCTCCCGTGGCGAATGCCAATCCCGCAGCCGTCAGCACGGCGAAGGTCGTTGCGGTCCACCGGTTAGCCAGGAAAGGGATCTTCAGGTCTGTCGCCAACTCACTGACGACGTAGCGTTGGATTCGCGTGGAGGTATCGAGCGTCGTACCCGCGAAAGACGCGATGAACACGCCCATGAGCGTGATCCCGACGGTCTGGGGCAATCCGAGTTTGGCCATCATATTAGCGGCGCCGACGACGACCGGCGCTATCTTGTCGGACAGTCCTTTTTCGCCGATCCAGGCGCCGTACTGATGCAGCCACGCGGCTTTACCGGTCAAAACCGTCCCGTCCTGAAGCGTCAGGGCCATGCCGATGCCGGCGGCAACGCAGACCAAAACGAGCACCGCCAGAAAGCTTTCGAGCAGCATCGAGCCGTAGCCGACAAGTTGGGAGTCGGTTTCTTTGGAGACCTGTTTTGCGCTGGTCCCGGAGGCGACCAGGCTGTGAAAGCCGCTGATCGCACCACAGGCGATGATGACGAACATCGCAGGCCAGATCGGCGGAGCGTCGGCTGGGAGGGCTTTGTTGAAGGCCGGCGCCACCAGCGGCAGGCCGCCGATGAAGGACGAGACCACCACGCCGCCCACCAAAAGACCCATAGCAATAAAGAGTTGCCAGGCATTGATGTAGTCGCGGGGCTGGAGCAGCGTGGTGACGGGTAAGGTCGAGGCGATCCAGGCGTAAACTAACAGGAGAATCACCCACAAGCCGGTAGGTGGTATCCCGAAGGTCGTGCTCAGCTCGATGGGAACGTAACTGCCTACGACAATACACGCATACATCCCTCCCACGGCCGCTATCGTGGCGAGAGCGACGTTCGCGCTTCGTTTGTAGACGGCGTAGCCCAGCGACACAGCGATAGGAATCTGGAGCCAGACCGGGATGACGGCCCTGGGAAAGCGGGTAAAGACGGCTGCGATCACAACGCCGAATATGGCGATAACGATCAGGAGACTGAGAAACACGACCGCAAAGAAAATGAACCGCACGCGCATATTGATATACTTGGCGGCCGCTTCCGAAATGCTCTTCCCCTCGTTTCGCAGGGACACGACGAGCGCGCCGAAATCGTGCACGGCGCCCATGAAGATCGAGCCGAAGAACACCCAGAGAATCGCCGGCAGCCAGCCCCAGATAATGCCTATAGCCGGTCCGACAATAGGGCCCGTGCCGGCGATCGACGTGTAGTGGTGCCCGAAGATAATGCCCCGGCGGGTCGGGACGTAGTCCACGCCGTCCCTTAGTTCCACACTCGGCACCGGCTTATTCTTATCGAGCTTGAATATCTTTCGCGCCACGAATCGGCCGTATGTGTAGTAAGCCACCAGATATCCGACGCCGCATACAAGCATGAGTAGAAGAGTGTCCATCGCCAAATCCCACTAACTTGAGCGTGTTTATATGAAATTGCTGTTCCGGTATTATACCATATTGGCTCAGTTTTGTCGTGCTAATCTCTGTGTTTTCGGGCGAGCAGCCGGATCGGCACCTCTTCAACGGGTAACATTGTTCGCAATCGGTTCACGATAAACCTCAGGTAGGTTTCCTCGAACAGCTCCGGACGATTGACGAACATGAGGATCGTGGCCGGGTTGACGGCGATCTGCGTCGCGTAATAAATCTTGGGCCAGCCTTTACTGCTCCCCTTCACCTTGCCGACCTTCTCCTGCTTGATGATCTCAAAGGCCTTGTTCAACTTGGCTGTAGGTATCCACGTCATTGTCTGCTTGAAGATCTCCGCCGCCAAATCGAGCACGCTCTGGACGTTCTTGGCTTCGGTGGCCGTAGTGAATGCCAGCGGGGCGTATCTCAGGCCGGGCAGCAGTTTCGTGAGATACTCCGCGTAGTCGTCGGTCGCCGCGGCGTCTTTGGCTAAGTCCCACTTGTTGACCACAATAATGCAACTCTTGTATTCATCGGCGATAAACTTGGCCAGCTTCTTATCGACCTGCGAGATCGGCACCGTCGCGTCTATCAGGAATAGCACGATGTCCGCCCGCTGAATCGAATGCGTCGCCCGAACGTAGCTATAGAACTCGATACTGTCGGCGATCCGGCTTTTCTTTCTGACGCCGGCGGTGTCGATGGCGACGATGGTCTTGCCGTCTTTCTCGAAGCGCACGTCCACGGCGTCCCGCGTCGTGCCCGGCGTCTCGCTGACGATGACCCGCTCGGAGCCGACCATGGCGTTGACGAGGGTGCTCTTGCCCGCGTTCCGCTTGCCGACGATGGCAATCTTCATCGCAGGCTCTTGGGGGCGACCGCCCTTTGTCTCTCGTCCCTCGTCCAGTGCGAGCCTGTCGAAAACCCTGTCGAGCAGGACCGCCTTGTTCAGGTTGTTTTTGACTGAGATACATAGGAAATCACCGAAGCCGAGCTTGGAGAACTCCGCTGCCGCGGGGAACATTTTGGCGGTGTCGGCCTTATTGGCGACTCCGATGACGTCGAGATTGTTCTTGCGCAGAAGCTGGGCGATAGTCTCGTCCAGGGGCACCAGGCCATCGCGAATATCGACCATGAAGAGCACGAGATTCGCCGATTCGAGCGCCTGGTGAATTTGCTGCTCGACGTGGTTTTCGAGCCGGTCGCTGTCGACGATGCCGTAGCCGCCGGTATCGACAAGCTCGAAGTACTGCTCGTCCCGCCCGATGATAGTGCTCACTCGGTCTCGCGTCACGCCCGCCGTCGGCTCGACGATACTAATCATCTGCCCCGCCAGCGCGTTCAGCAGACTGCTCTTGCCCACATTGGGCCGCCCAATTATAGCCACCACCGGCAACGCCATAGACTCTCCGTTTCTTATTTGCTCCCTGTCGAAAGGCGGATTATACCAGAGGCATCGACAGTTTTGAACTCTTCAATCTTCCGGCCTGCCAGTGGGTCGGCGTTTACGGGTCGAAAGAACCCGTTGCGAAGGCTCGTCATTGGGTGTTGGACTGAATAGATCAGTTGCTGCGCCCTGGACCGGCTTTGCGCTCACGGGGATTCTCCGAGCAGGAATTTGCCCTGGTCCATGATGATTTCGCCGTCCACGTGGATGGTGGGGGTTTTGATGACGCCGTCTACGTGGGCTTTGCTGTCCCATTTGGCGCCGGTCTTGCCCGGTAAGGGGCTGCCGAACGCGACGTGAATACCCGGGAACTTCTCGTCCTGGAGCAGATTGTAGATCAGGTCGGTCAGGCCGGTATTCGTGCCGATGGCAAATTCACCCACCCGGTTGCTGTTCTCGTCCGTCTCGAAGATGTACCTGCCAAACTCTTGCCTGAGCGCTTCGTCGTCACATCGCAGGCTCTCCCTTATGGCCCGGCCGTCTTTGACCTCGACGATGATCGGCGTCTTCTCAAGCGAGCCATACCGTTCGGCGAAGAAGTCGCCGAGACAGCCGTCGATGACCACCGTGCCGTTGACGGTGAGCGGGGAGGTAAAGACCTCGCCGTCGGGCAGGTTGTCCCAGTGGCCGGGCTGGATGTCGCCGTCGCTGACGATCCACTTGAGCTCCGGGCTGAATTCCGCCGTGAAGTCGCCGCCCTTTTGGGTCACGACGCGAATTTTGCCGGCGTTCTTGACCTTCTCATAGATCTGTCGGCTGATCCGTTGAATCTCACCATAATCGCTGCACATGCCGTCCTTCATGATTTGCGGCGTGATTCCGATCATGTGAGCGTGCCGGAGCTTGTGGTTGGCCTCGATGGCTTTGAGCATCTGCATTCGGAAGGTTTGCAGCTCGCCCTTCGCCCCCTGGGCGGCGTAAACGCTGACGTCCGCCGCCTTGATCGCATCGTCCATCGCCTTCGGGTAGTCAATCGGCCTCTCGCCGAAATCCTCCATCACGAAGAACTGCACCTCGCCGGCAATCTTCTCGATGGCCGCCTTCATGGCCGAGCCGACCTCGAAGGTTTCCTTATCCGTAATGACGACCGCCTTCTCGCCCGCTTTCACTTTCAGGCAATTCTCAACGGCCTGCTTGACGCCTTGTTCAATCGTTCCCATCGGTCCACTCGCAAATCAAGTTATGTCAGATTATGCAGAGTATAAGGACAAGGCGTTGCCGAAGCAAGCATGGCGTGGACGCCGGCACATCGAGATGGCGGACATTGGGCGATTGTCCGGCGACAAGCGGATCGCTGTGGCCAGGAGGGGATTCGCAATTAACCCTTGATTCATCGGGAATTTATGCGATAATCGGCCTGCAATGAGCAAGCACGAAGCAAAGCACGACGATCTGATGGCGCGGTTCAAGCAGCACCTGGACCACACCGCCTTTGAGCGGCTGCTCTGCGATTACACTCCTCCGGCTGCGGCTCTGGCCCATCAAATGCTTCGCGACCAGGCCTTGGCCGAGGACGCGGTCCAGGAGGCCTTCGTCCGCGTGATCCACAAGCGCCGTCAGTACGTTTCGTCCCGCCCTTTTTCGCACTGGTTCTATACCATCCTGCGAAATATCTGCATCGATATGCTCCGAAGGAGAAAGCGTGAAAGCCAGGCCGTTCAGCATCTCTCTCGCCGAATCAAGCACTACGTCCGTCGTGAGCCGGTGTCGGACTGTATGGCGATGCTCGGCTCGCTTCCGCTTCACGAGCGGGCCGTGCTCGAGCTTCGCGCCGTTCATTCGATGACGTTCGAGGAAATCGCGGTCGCTCTGGATATCTCGGTAGAGGCCGCCAAGAAGCGCGGCCAGAGGGCGCTTCGCAAATTGCGCAAGCAGATCGAGCAAAGCGAGCGCGTCCGCCGGCAAGCCGTCTAACGTGAGATCATGAAGAACATTCGTGTAGCTTGTGTCCAGTTCGAGCACGCCGCCGGCGACAAGCGGGCGAATCTGGCCAAAATCGAGCATTTCGTCGAACAGGCAGCCGGGCTGGGCGTCGAGCTGATTGTATTCCCGGAATGTTGCATTACCGGTTATCTGTTCCTGCGCAAGCTCACCCGCGACGAATTGCTGGCCCTTGCGGAGCCTGTTTTCGACGGGCCTTCGTCGCAATCGCTGATGGCTCTGGCGAAGGAATATCACATGACCATCGGCGCGGGGCTGGTAGAGATCGCCGAGGACGGGAAGATGTATAACACCTACGTGGTGGCGATGCCCAACGGCGAATTCCAGCGTCATCGCAAGATTCACTGCTTCATCAGCGAGCACCTCTCGTGCGGATCGGAATTCACCGTCTTCGATACGCCCCACGGCTGCCGGGTCGCGGTGCTCATTTGCTACGACAACAACATCGGCGAGAACGTTCGGATCTCGGCGTTGAAGGGAGCGGAGATTCTGCTCGCCCCGCACCAGACGGGCGGATGCAGCACGCCCAGCCCGCACTGCATGGGCGTGATCGACAGATCGCTGTGGGACAATCGCAAGAGCAACCCGCGGGCCATCGAGGCGGAGTTCAAAGGGCCGAAGGGCCGCCAGTGGCTCTTGACGTGGCTTCCCGCCCGCGCTCACGACAACGGCTTGTTCCTGCTCTTCAGCAACGGTGTCGGCATTGACGGCGACGAGGTGCGAACGGGCAACGCCATGATCCTCGATCCTTACGGGCGCATCCTCGCCGAGACGTGGAAGGCGGACGACGATATGGTCGTCGCCGATCTGGAGGCGGCCTTGCGAGATAATTGCACGGGCGTGCGGTGGATCAAGACGCGCCGGCCGGACTTGTACGGGCCGCTCACGGTCCCGACCGGCCTGGAAGAGGACATCCGCCGCGTCCGCTTCAGTCACGAAACATAAACAGTACAAGCATGAACATGGATTCGGGAGAATTTAATGAAGGTTGTAGCTTTCAATGGGAGTGCCCGCAAGGACGGCAACACGGCGATCCTGATTAGAAAGGTCTTCTCCGAGTTAGAGGCCGAGGGCATCGAAACGGAGATGGTTCAATTAGCCGGCAAGACCGTCAAGGGCTGTATCGCATGTGGTCGATGCTTCAAGAGCAAGGACGGGCGATGCGCCGTGGACGACGACGTGGTCAACGAGTGCATCGAGAAGATGACGGAAGCCGACGGGATCATCTTAGGCTCTCCGACCTACTTTTCCGACGTCACGGCGGAGATGAAGGCCCTGATCGACCGGGCGGGATACGTCGCCCGCGCCAATTCGCACATGCTCAAACACAAGGTCGGCGCCTCGCTGGTCGCCGTGCGCAGAGCGGGGGCGATTCACACCTTCGATTCGATGAACCACTTCTTCCTGATTGGGCAAATGATCGTGGTGGGATCGTCCTACTGGAACGTAGGCTTCGGACTCGCTAAAGGGGACGTCGAGCAGGACAAGGAAGGCATGGAGACCATGCAGACCTTGGGCAAGAACATGGCCTGGCTGCTCAAGAAGATAGGACAGTGACAGAATGATCCGAGTATGCGACAAAGAGTATCGTTCAGTATTGTCTGTTCCATCACTTAAGACGGCCTTTCTGCTGTTCGCCATCCTGATGCCGGTCGGTGTTGGTGCTCAAACGGGCAATGCGCGCAGGCCCGCCAATGATGGTGAATTGCGGTACTGGCTCCAAAATATGGTGTGGTACCATCACTTTTCAAATGAGGAGATTACCGCCGCGACGGGCCTGACGGACAGCGAGATCGTCGCTGCGATGAAGAAGTTCGATATTCGACGCGACAATCGTCCTGAGAAAAAGGATTCGGTCTTGACGGTGCTTCCGTATCCGGGAGGCCGGCATCCACGGATCGGTTTCCTGGAAGGCGCGATCGACCCGCAACGGGAAACGAAGATCAGTGTCTTCACACCGTGGGACCGTGATGGTTACGTCGTCGTTGACGTGCCCGAAGCGATTTGGTCGAACTTGGGGCTAACCTATCTGGCTCATACGCACGTTGACACGATCTGGACCAAACAGGGTATCACGTTGCCGAGGCTGGAATGGAACCGCCGGGCCGATGGGACGCTGGACGTCGAGCGGGAGCTTCCCAACGGTATCGCGTTCGGCGCAAAGGTCAAGCCGAGGCCCGACGCCGTGCTCATGGAAATGTGGCTGCGCAACGGCACAAAACACCGGCTGACCGATCTGCGGATACAAAACTGCGTGATGCCGAAGATGGCCGCCGGCTTCGAGCAGCAGACCAACGACAACAAGGTTCTCACGAATCCCTACGTCGCCTGCCGGTCCAGCGACGGCAAGCGCTGGGTAATAACCGCCTGGGAAGGCTGCAACCGGCCGTGGGCGAACCCGGATTGCCCGTGCTTTCATTCGGACCCGAAGTTCCCCGATCTGGAGCCGGGCCAGACCGCCCTTTTGCA
>CAYZAH010000065.1:0-2953 GCA_964475805.1 uncultured Pirellulales bacterium
ACAAGGACGACGGGCACGGTTCGGTTCCTCCTTGGTGCCGGCGGCGTCAGGCAAGTCTCTGGTCAAGATGGAGACCAGTCGAGTCCGGCTGTTTTCCGGTACTGGATTAGAGCCGCTGTTCGGATACGTTCAGAACAATCTTGGGGATATGCTTGAGCCCAGGCGGACCTTTTATTGGCGGTATTTCCTCGATGACAGTACGCCGGGGCACTACTTCGGAGGCGTCGGCCCGGAGATTCTCGGAACGCTGTTCCTGACGCTTCTGAGCATGATATTCGTTGTGCCGTTCGGGGTGGTGAGCGCCGCCTATCTGACGGAATGTACACGGGGAGGGCCGACGATCAGGATCATCCGAATGTGCATTAACACGCTGGCCGGCGTTCCAAGCATCGTATTCGGGCTTTTCGGTTTGGCTTTCTTTGTTCTATTCTTCATTCCTTTGTTTGGCGGGCCTTCGAAGCCGTGTATCCTTGCGGGCTCCATGACGCTCGCCGTGCTGACATTGCCTGTGATGATACGCTCCAGCGAGGAGGCGATTCGGACGGTTCCCCAAACCTACAAAGAAGCCTCACTGGCTCTCGGGGCCAGCCCGTTCAAGACGTTCGTGGCCGTGACCCTCCCGGCCGCCCTTCCGGGGATCCTGACGGGGGTGATACTGAGCCTGAGCCGGGTCGCAGGGGAGACGGCGCCGATACTGTTCACAGCGGGGATCGCGGTCGGACCCGTACCGAAATCGGTTTTTCAAACCACACGAACGCTCTCGTACGGGAGTTGGGACATGGCCGTGGCGGACAAGATCGCTCCGCAGGTCCCGCACCAGCAGTACGGGATGGTTGTCACGCTTGTCTTGTTAATTCTGTGCTTGAACGCCGTGGCAATTATCATGCGTTCGAGGGTGTTCAAACGGCTCAAAGGTCAGTGAAGGCGATCTCGACCGCGAAAGAGTTTTTCGAGCAGAAAGGTAATGCTACAATGTTGTCATCGACTATTCCGATTTCGAGAGAGAGTCACGTTCACGGTTAGCTGGGGCCGACCGGCGTGGCAGAGGATGAAAACATGAGCGAGCCTATGGAACGGGCAAAGCCGGCCGAAGAGCGTGCCCAGGCGGTGGTGGAAGCCAGAAATTTCAGCTTCTACTATGGCTCGAAGATGGGCGTTCAGAATATCACGATGAACATCTATCCGAGCTCTGTGACGGCTATTATTGGACCCAGTGGTTGCGGAAAAAGCACGTTTCTGCGGAGCATCAACCGCATCAACGATCTGATTCCACACATCCGTGTCCAGGGTCAGATGCTCGTGAACGGCCAGGACGTCTACGATACGCGTGTCAATTTGGTGAACCTTCGCCGGCAGGTCGGTATGGTTTTTCAAAAGCCGAATCCTTTTCCAAAGAGCATATTTGACAACGTCGCCTATGGCTCACGGCTGCAAGGAGTGAAACGACGCGGCGAGTTACAGCAAATTGTAGAGGAGAGTCTCAGAGCCGCGGCGCTATGGGATGAGGTCAAAGACGATCTGAAAAAGTCCGCGTTGGCGCTGTCCGGCGGACAACAACAACGATTGTGCATCGCCAGAAGTCTGGCGACGAAGCCGGACGTCCTTCTAATGGATGAGCCTTGCTCGGCGCTGGACCCGATCGCCACGGGCAAGATAGAGGACCTGATCGATACACTTCGAAGCGATTACACCATCGTCATCGTGACTCACAACATGCAGCAAGCCGCCAGAGTCAGTGAGCGGACCGCCTTCTTCTGTCTGGGCGAGTTGATCGAGTATGATTCCACCGTCAAGATCTTTCGCAATCCGGGCATGAAGAAGACGGAAGATTACGTCACGGGAAGGTTCGGATAAGACATGCCAGAGCGGGCGTGTGAAGGATTGTAGCGATGGCCAAGCACTTACAACGGGAAATTGAGAACTTAAAGAAGAAGATTCTGAGCCTCGGCGCGAAGGTAGAGGTCGCCGTGCATGAAGCGATACGCTCTATTCTGGAGCGAAATGAGGACTTGGCGCGGAAGATCATCGAAGACGACATTCAAGTCGATCAGACGGAGGTCGAGGTCGAGGAGGAGTGTTTGAAGATTCTGGCATTGCATCAGCCCGTCGCCATCGATCTTCGCTTCATCGTAGCCGTGCTGAAAATCAACAACGATCTCGAACGCATCGGCGATTTAGCCGTGAATATCGCGGAAAGATCGTCATTTCTTGCTTCTCAGCCGGTCGTGAGCCTGTCCTTCGATTTCGCCGAGATGTCCGAGAAGACGGAAGCCATGCTGAACATGAGCCTGGACGCCCTGGTCAATCTCAGCCCGGAGCTCGCCCACGAAGTCTGCGCCGGCGACGACGTCATAGACGCGATGGACCGCGAGGTGTATCTAAGGATCCAGGATGCTATTCAAAAGCATCCGGAGCAGATGAATTCCTTGATTCATCTGTTGTCGGTCTCGCGGCATCTGGAGCGTATCGCCGACCACGCGACCAACATCGCGGAGGACGTCATCTACATGGTCGACGGCCAGATCATCCGCCATAAAGCCGAGGATTATCGGTAGAAGAGCTTTCACATGCGGGCGTGGTTGGCGGGGACCACAAGACAACTGCCGCCGCGTGCGCAATCCGGACGTGAATCGGGACACGCCCCACAATTCATTTGCTTTCGACCGGTTCTTTTTCCTGAAATAAAGCCTACGACATCACGACAATCCCTATGTGGCCCATTGAAAGCCAAAAATCGTGAATGATTGTAAGATTAGTGTTAGTAAGGAGTAATGTCATGATTATGAAATGGCTAAAAAGAAGTGTGCTGGTGGTGGCGGGTCTTTCTTTGGCCGGTAGCCTGATCTTCGGCAAAGACGTGGTCAGCTACGTTCGCAGCTCGGCCAAGTCGGTCCGGACCGTGGTCAAAGGCTCGGTTCCCATCGAATTCGAGCTTAGGCGCGCCCGCGATCTC
>CAYZAH010000065.1:3053-11073 GCA_964475805.1 uncultured Pirellulales bacterium
GATCAGCCGAAGCAGTTGGCAAGCGCCGCCAGTCCGGTAGAGCAGCCCGAAGCCGATGTGACTGTGGGACTGGAAAATTGACACGGAATGTGGTAATATGATTTTCGATTACCGATTGTCGATTGAAGCAGAGTTATGAATCGCGAATCGTGAATCGAAAATCCCCATTGCGGGAGTACTGCGGTGCTGATCCTACGATTGAAACAAGCCGAGACTGCGATTGCCGACGACCGATTGGATGAGGCGTTTGAGATCGTTCAATCCGAGAATGTTCGGCAGCATCGTCGGGGCCAGAAGCTAATCGGCCGGCTGGCTCGCGCGTTTGCTCGGCGGGGCCTGGAGAATCTGGAAGCCGAGCGGGTCCAACTGGCACTGCTCGACTGCAACAAGGCGGAAAAACTGGCCGGCAACACGCCAGACGTGGCCAAGCTCCGTTCGGCTATCTGCGGCGAGATGGAGCAAAAGCGCCTAAGGGACCGCCATCGCTCGTTCAAGGTCGCCGCGGCCAGGCAGAACATCCAGGACGGCTGGCTCTCGGCTGGAGAGCAAATCCTCGACGGGACCGATGAAAAAGACAGCCAGGCCGGGATCGTCCTGGAGCAAGCAGCGGTCGTCCGCTTGCAGATCGGCCAGGCGATGAGCCACGTCGAACAGGCGCTGAGCCGGGACGATCTGGAGGGTGCGATAGACTTTGCCATGAAAGCCGGGGTGGTGGGCAATCAAAGCCACGAGGTTGTGGACTTGGTTTCCAGGCTCAGATCACAAGCGGTCAAGCGGATCAAGGAAAGCATCGACCAGGGCCGGATCAGCCTTGCGTACTCACTTTGGCAAAAAGTCTCCGCCATCGCTGACGGTTCCGTCGAAATGTCCGAGCTGGGACGCGCGCTGGCCCAATGCCGTCAAGCTGCTGAATACGTCGCCGCCGGCCGACCTCGCGAAGCCGTCCCCCTGCTTCGCAAGGTCCAGTCAGTGTGCCCCTCGGCCCGATGGCTGAGTGCCATCGCCGACCAGACGAGGCAGGCCGCCGATTTGCTCGATGAGCTGGCAGCCAGTCCGATTGGCCTGGACACAACGAATGAGGGACGCGGGACGATGGACGAGGGACGAGACAAGACAGAGGACGGAGGGCAGATAGGGCAGATAACAGAAGGCGAAAAACAATTAGCCCCCGGTTTCACCGGGGGTTCAGATGCGAGCGAAAATTCCTCGCTTCCGACTAAGTTTCTTTTGCAGATGGACGGGATTGGCAGTTTCATGGTTTTACGGGACGGGCGCGTTACAATAGGGCCCATAAGCTCTTCGGCAAGGCCCACTGTGGGGCTGATGGCGGATCCGAATCTTCCCATCGCAACCATCGAGCGGGCGGACGATGACTATTTTGTCCGCTCGTCCAGTCCTATTCGGGTGAATGATATCGCAACGAGCAACAAGCTGCTCGCCAATGGGGACCGCATCGGCTTGTCGCCGAGGTGCGGGATGAAGTTCGGTATTCCCAATCCCGCCAGCACGACGGCGACGCTGACCCTTTCGAGCGCCAGGCTGGGCCGGGCGGACGTCCGCAAGATTATCCTGATGGACCGGGATATTCTGATCGGGCCGAACGTGGGCAGTCATATTCTTGCAGAAGCTCTCGAAGAGACGGTCACACTGTTCGTTCAGAACGGGCGGTTGCTTTGCAAGGCCAGACAAGGCATATTGGTGGACGATAAGCCGGTTGGTTCGACCGCGGGCCTGCCCATCGAGAAACACGTCAGAATAGGTCGGCTTTCGCTGGTTTTGACGGAACTGAAAGATTGAAAATAATCGGAACCTGGGGGCGCAAAGTGCGGCAGAAGGAAAATGCAAAGGTACCAATACCAACACGGTGATCGACCCCTCGAAGGCTATACCATTCAGAGGGCGGCCGGGCGCGGCGGTTTCGGCGAGGTGTACTACGCCATCAGCGACGGCGGCCGGGAGGTGGCGATCAAGGCGGTTCAAAACTACGAGCAGATAGAACTCCGCGGGATCAGCCAGTGCATGAACCTCAAGAGCCCTCATCTGGTCACGATCTTCGACGTCAAATACAACGACCGAAACGAGCCTTTCGTCATCATGGAGTACGTCTCCGGGCCTTCGTTGCGGGAGTTGCTTACCGAGTCGCCCCACGGTCTCGGGGCGCAGAAAGCCGCTTTCTTCCTGCGCGAAATCGCCAAGAGCCTGTCCTTCCTGCATGAGTGCGGCATTGTCCACCGCGACCTCAAACCGGGCAACATCTTCTACGAAAACGGCTACGTGAAAGTCGGCGACTACGGCCTGGCCAAGGCCATCAGCGCCAGCCGGCACAGCGGCCATACGATTACCGTCGGAACCGTCTCCTACATGGCACCGGAGATCGGGGCGGGCACCTACAATCGCAGTATCGACATCTATGCTCTCGGCGTCTTACTGTACGAGATGCTGACTGGGGACGTTCCGTTCATCGGCTCCAGCCCCGCCGAAATATTGATGAAACATATGACCGTCGCGCCCGAGCTCAACAATGTCGAGGAGCCGTTCAGAAAGGTCATCAGAAAGGCCCTCGCCAAAGACCCCGCCGAGCGGTACCAAACGGTCCAGGAAATGGTCGAGGACCTTTTCGGCTCGGAGAATATTCGCGATAGTGTCTCTCATTTTTCCCCAAACGAGTTGTCGGTTGTCGCCGAGCGGGTCGCCGCCAAGGCGAATATTGCCGATACGCCTCGTCCGCCGAAACCGAAGGCAGAAGTGGGCGCCCAGACAACGAGGGGCGTGGGCAAAGAGCTGACCGAGACGGCCCAGCGGTTCGCCCGGCAGGCCGACGCGATGGGCCGGAAGGTTGCGGACCGCGTCGATGCCGAAGCGCAAAAACTGCTCGGTTCCAGACCGCGCGCCCAGAGCCTGGCCGATCCTGTCGATCCCCGGCAGCGGCGCACGCTCGCGATTCTCTCGATGGCCCTCGTCGCATTTGGGGCGGCGCTATTGAGCGGATCGCGCGGACATTTCTTTCAGATAGGGTTAACGGTATTTGTCATGATCGCCGCCAGCGCCAAGACGATCCTCTCCTCTCGTCGTCGCTGGTTTGGCAATCTCGAGCCTGAATCCCAATGGGTCCCGAGAGTCGTTACGTGCTGCCTTGCAGCGCTCATGGCTTCGCTGATCGGCGGGCTTCTCGGTGTGGTTGCTCACGGACCGTACGGCGATCCGTCGGGAGGAGTCCGCTTGTGGCTGTCGATGGCGATACCAATGCTCCTCGTCGATTGGGGACGGATTACTTCTCCACAACGATCCAAACGTCTGTCGCTGGGTTCAGCGCTGTGGCTCGGCATGTTAGGCTTCATCGCTTCTGCGATATTCGGGCAGAACGGGCTGATCGCAGCCTCGGTTCTGGCCGGGACGTCCCTGGTCGTTCAGGCCTACAGTGTCTTCGGCCGGGCAGGCCAACCTGAGCCGGTGGCCAAGGCGCGGCCCAAGGCCGCTCCACCAAAGAAGCAGGAACCACACTTGCGAAGCAGCGTCGCGGGAAGGCCCATACCGCCCTATGTACGAACACTCTGGCTGCTGGGCTTCTTCGGCACGCTCGGTCTCGGCCTGTTTCTTGTGATCATGGCGTACATGGGATTGCACGGCGACGACTTCGCAATTGCAATGGGTTTTGGCGTCGATAGCCTCATACTCTCATTGTTCTGCTTCGTGGGCACGTTCCGACATCGATTCAACGGGTGGTATCGCTATATTATCAAGCCGGGCATATTGCTTCTCTGTGTGCTCACTATCGTTTTTTCGTCTATCTGTATGGGCTGCCTGTCTCACGTGCCTAACGACGGGTTCTTCATCTTGCTCATGCTGATTATCTTCCCGGCGATTGCGTTCTTCGTCGTGGCGATTTTGCCGGCTCGCCTGTTTGTCGGTCCCGTTCAAAGAGTCCCGATACCACCGTCCGTTCCCCAGGCAAGCCCGGGCGTCTCGTCCTACAAGCGGATGTGGGCGCTCCTGCTCGCGATTGTAGGTCTTTGTGGATTTCCCGCCGGTTTGCAGCGATTCTACGTCGGCAAGATCGGAAGCGGCGTCTTGTGGTTCCTGACCTTCGGACTGTTTGGCTTCGGACAATGGATTGATATCATCATGATTATTGTGGGCCAGTTCAGGGACCGCTACGGTTTGCCTTTAGAGGTTTGGTCAGACGAAAACGAGCCGGTGTACGCTAAGGCCGCCGGCGAGAAGGCTGTCGGTCCGGCGCCCGATCGTCGCTACGATGCGCCCGCCGCTGCCCAGGCACCCGAGAAACAGCAGGTCCGGACAGCGGAAAAGCCACCCGCACCTCCCGCTCCATCGGCTCCGACGACGACCGTTGTGTACGAGCCGTTTCGTCCACTGGCCTTTTTGTTTTCCGGTGTCGGCTTTGTGTTGCTCTTCGTGGCCATCCTGATAGGTCTGGCCGTGGGTTTGCACACCCCTTACCTCGTCGCGGCGGGCAACTCCAATTTGGCACGGGAGCTTGACCAGACCTTCGGGTATTCTGAGTGGCCCTCTCTTTTCATGCGTCTGGGGACGATTGTCACCGCCGGCCTGCTGCTGATTGCCGCGGTATTCATCATCATAGGCCGTCGTCATTCGGGAGCGCGCCATCTGATTCGCGGCATGCTCGGTTTGGCAGGATTGTTCGGGGCCTTGCTGTGGCTGGCTGACGGAATTTCCTCGGGTCTTCGGTTCAATCACGCGGCGTTCGACTCCGGCCAGATCGGACCCGTTCTCGACAGGATTCTCCAGAGCTGCCAAAGCGAGGAAGTCGCCTTCGCCGGCCTGGTCTTCTTAGTGTCTATCGTGGTGCTGGCCTGGCCCGCGCGGCCCAAGCAAGTCGCGCTGACCCCGGCACTTGGTCAAGGAGTTAGCTGATGGTACGTGTAGCGCCCGTCTCGGTTATGTTGCTTCCACTGGTGATCTTGTTGCTTTTTGCAGGCGTAGCGATCATCGTTGTGTTTATCAAGCGAAGTTCCAATAAACGTTTGCTCGTGGGAATCATCGCTTTGGCGTTGGTCATCGTCGCGACGTCTTTTGTTCTCATGCACGGGAACGCGATGAACGCCATGCATCACTGGCGAAGAGCATCTATGGAATGGAGGCGTCCCAGCGATACGGGGATGGTCTCGGAAAGGCAATGGACCAGCGCACACGAGGTCTCGGTGGAAGCCAGAGCACCCCGATCCGAAGAAACGTCAGCCGCGATCTGGATGCCGGGCATTGAAGATGAGTTCGAGGCGAACGTCTATCCTTCCGAGCTTTCCGCCGTGCGTTCTCTCGGCTTGCGGATCGGCGATGCAGTCCGGCGGGTCTTTGATACTCAGAAATCTCCGAGCCGTTTCGTCCTGTTTGAAGGCGCCCACGAACGCACTTTGGTCCAGGAGCTTGGAGAGGCTATCGCCCGTGCGTTCCCCGGGACGACGTGGTCTATCGAACCAGAGACGGCGGGCGTGCAGCCGGACGAAGTCGGCGTACGCCTCGATCTGGTGAAGGTCGAGACACATCCGGCTCCTTGGATGAGAGAATCCGAGAAGCCGGTAACCAGCGGCACCGTCCAGGCCAGTGTCATGGCCTCGGACAAACAATCGAGCATCAAAGCCAATTTTACCGACAAACCCTGGGTCGAAGATTTTTCCGCCTTCCTGAACGCCAAACCCAACCGCCGGTTTATCGTCGCCAGATCGACGGACAGTTGCATGACGGAATCCGAGGCCAATCACCAGGCGCTCGATAATGCCTGCGCCCAGGTGGCCGGGATGCTTTCGCAGATCTCACGGCGACAGTCCGGCATCCGTAAGCCCCTGGTTTCGCGCGTCGATTCAGACGATATCCTTGAGGGCAATCTGGTTCTGGATAGGTTTGTCCAGAGCTTCCAAGGCTCGACCGGACCTATCTGGCGACAAGCGCTTTTGATCGACGGCTCGACCGGAAAGCTCGAACAGTTGGCCCATCGAAAGGCCGTCATGGCGCAAGCGATGAAGATGAACTGGGCGCGCATGTTTGCGTCCGTCTTCGGGTTGCTCTTTCTGATCACTATCGTCTACGTCTTCCTCAACGCGGCCACGAAAGGCTACTACGTATGGTCCCTGCGGATCGCTGGAATTGTTGTCGCCGCGGTCGTGATATTTCTTCTTCTGACGTAACGACGGTAGAATGGTGCTGGGGACTGGCTCCTTTTGATGGTGTCTTTCCATCAAAAGGTGCCTGTCCCTCTTGCGTGCAAAAGGGACAGTCAGCTTTCTGAACGACAGAAAACAGACAGTCCCTATTCCATTATTCCAATCTCTATTTATAATATGCTCCGGTATGAAAGCGCGCATGAACGGAATTACGAAAGCAGAGCAATATCTGCTGGACAAGATTCGCCGGGGCAACAAAGAAGCATGGTCGGAGTTTGTCGACCGTTACCGGGGCCGGCTGTTCAGCTTTGCCCGCGCCAAACTTGTACAGGCCGCCGACGCTGAGGACGCGGTCCAGGAAACGTTCGTCGCTTTCATCAAGAGCCTTCCGGTCTATCGAGGTGAGTGCGGGCTGGAGACCTACCTTTTTTCACTACTCAGACGCAAGATCATCGACAGCTACCGCAGGCAGCAAGCCACGCATACGTGCCTGATTCAGGATACCTACGATACGCAGGGCGAAGACCGGCCGTCGGATCCTTTTGCGGACGTGGCCGGTCCGGTCCAGACGGCAAGCTGGTACGTCAGGGCTGACGAGCAATATGAGCTGCAAAAAAGCACGTTGACCGAGGCTCTGTCCGAGCTCGTTGACGGGTTCAAAGGCTCGCTCAACTTCCGCGATCTCCAGGTGATCGAGCTGTTGTTCTACTGTCAGCTTCCCAACAGGGACGTGGCCAAGATATTGACGTTGGGGGAAAAAGCCATCGCCCTCATCAAGCACCGCAGCCTCAAACAAATTCGCGAGCGCGTCGAAAAGGCCCGCGTTCCCATCGCTCCCTCATCCGAAGAATTCGAGAACCTCCTGACGGACATCTGGAAACTACAGCGATTCAGTTGCCCGAAGCGCAGCACGATTGGGGCGTTCCTGCTCGGCACGCTCGATGACGAGTGGCGCCGGTACGTCGATTTTCATCTCCATACCCTGGGCTGTACGTTCTGCAGGGCGAACCTCGAAGACCTCCAAAGCGAAAACGTCAAGAGTCAGAACAAACAGCTTCGCGCCCGCATTATGGAATCCACCGCGGGCTTTCTTCAAAAGCCATAAAAAGGGTCGGGAGCAAACGACACTTCCGTAAACCGCACAGCCTTGCAGAGATGTGGAAAAACATATCTCCAACTCGAAGAGATATGTGGTAACATTGCGCCTTCGACAATCTTATACCGCTCACTAAGCTGGTTAATGAGACACCCAGAAAGGAGTATGGATGTGATTCCTCGAAGTACGCGAATAATGTGGCTTCTGTGTGCCCTAATCTTCCTGTCGGCCGGGCCGGGCTGCAACGGACTATCGCAAGAAAGCAACATTATCCGCCCGGCGAAGTCTTTGCCCGCTACGACACCGTGGGACTTGGCTGCTCTGAGCGAGCCTCCAAAACTCGAATGGTCCGACCGTGGAGGCCAAGTGTGGTCGCTCTACTACGAAGGGGAAGCCTACAAGGGCAAGCCGACGCGGGTCTTCGCCTACTACGCCAGCCCTTCGACGCTGGATCCCAACACGGTGGAAGACGGGCCTTTTCCCGCGGTCGTGCTTGTCCATGGAGGCGGGGGCACGGCATTCGCGCAGTGGGTGGAGCTTTGGGCTCGGCGTGGTTATGCCGCCATAGCAATGGATCTTGCCGGCTGCGGGTCCGACCGAAAACGACTCGAAGATGGTGGACCCGGCCAAAGCGATCAGGAGAAATTCGGTGCGATTGATGACATCCCCGAGAACCAATGGACGTATCACGCCGTCGCAAATGTCATTCTGGCCCATTCGCTGATCCGGAGCTTCAAAGAGGTAGACACTTCTCGTACCGCGGTGACCGGGATTAGCTGGGGCGGAT
>CAYZAH010000066.1:0-6224 GCA_964475805.1 uncultured Pirellulales bacterium
CCCTCCGTGGACGCATGGCACCATATCGCCGCGACCTATGACGGGGCTGTTTTCAAATGCTACATCGACGGAGAACTCGGTGAGCAGTGGGAGTACGCGGGCGAAATGCCGAAAAACACGGCTTCCGTGACCATCGGAAGAAGAAGCCGGGGTGGGACCTTCTACAACGGCTTGCTCGACGAAGTGATGCTCTTCAATCACGCTCTTGCCGAAGATGAGATCCCTCAGATCATGATGGGACTGAGTGACATGGGGAAGGCCTCTGGCCCGGACCCGCGTGACCACGCCGTCCATGAGGACACGTGGATCACTTTGAACTGGAAGCCGGGAGCATTTGCCGTTTCGCACGACGTGTACCTGAGTGACAATTTCGACGACGTGAATGACGGGGCGGCCGATGCGTTCCGGGGCAACCAGGTTCCGACGTATTACGTGGCCGGATTCCCGGGGTTTGCCTATCCGGATGGTCTCGTGCCCGGCACGACCTATTATTGGCGCATCGATGAGGTTAACGAAGCCGATCCGAACAGCCCCTGGAGAGGCGACATCTGGAGCTTCTCGATCCCGTCGAAGGAAGCGTACAATCCCAATCCCGCCGACGGAGCCGGATCCGTGGATCTAAGCACGATGCTGACCTGGACATCAGGCTTCAAAGCCAAGCTGCACACCGTATATTTCGGCGATGATTTCGACCAGGTCAACAGCGCAACGACGGGCGGCGCTGTGCAAGGCGCCGCGAGCTACAAGCCCAGCTCGCTCGCGTCGGAAAAGGTCTACTATTGGCGAGTCGATGAGTTCGACGGAACCGCGACGTACAAAGGCGACGTGTGGACCTTCACGACACCGGGCACGGTCGGCAACCCCAGTCCAGCCAACGGCGCCGTGGACGTCAAATTCGTCGCTACGCTGAGCTGGACGGCGAGCGATAGCGCTGCTTCGCACCAGGTATACCTCGGTACGGACAAAGACGCCGTCCGCGCAGCGAGTACCGGTTCTTCCGAGTACAAGGGTAGCAAGGCCTTGGGCGACGAGATCTACGACCCCGGCAAGCTCGCCTGGCACACGGCGTACTACTGGCGCGTCGACGAAGTCGATAGTCAGGGTAACACCCTGAAAGGCCCGCTCTGGAGCTTTACCACGGCTGACTTCCTCTCCGTGGATGACTTCGAAAGCTACACCGATGACGACGCTACGGGTCAGGCTATCTGGCAAAACTGGATCGATGGCTTCGGTGTGGCCGAGAATGGCGCACAGGCGGGATATCTTCTTCCCCCGTACGCCGAGCAGACAATCGTTCACGGCGGTCTTCAATCGATGCCGCTACTCTACAACAACGCGGCGGGTGCGGCGACGTATTCGGAAGCGACATTGACCCTGAGCTATCCGCGCGACTGGACCGAGAACGGGGTCACCTCGCTGGTAATCTGGTTCCGGGGCAGGCTGGACAACGCCGCTGAACCGCTGTATGTAACTGTCGCCAATAGCAGCGGTGCCCCGGTGACGGTGGTCAACAGTAACGCGAACGCCGCCAAGACTGGTCTCTGGACAAAGTGGGCGGTCCCGTTGCAGACCTTTGCCGATCAGGGAATCAACCTGACGAATGTGAACTCGATTTCAGTCGGTCTGGGCAGCAAAGGCGCCATGACCACGTCGGGCGGTACAGGGACAGTGTATTTCGACGACATTGCGTTGTATTAGCAATGCTGCAAAGAGAAAGAAAAGAGGGCAACTTCCGTTCTTGCCCATGCTAAATAGCTAGTCCAAAATGTCAGTATGGGGCCTATACGAGCCGTTCGGTATAGGCCCCGTTGTTTTCATCGACGCTGGTGGTCCTTCCGCCCGCCTTGACTTGTCGGACCAGTTTTGTTATCTACAGATACGTGAAAATGAATGTCGATGGTGATCGGACTTGACCCAAACGTTTGCAGCATTGTTTAGCACCTCGAACCAGCGACGAACAACGTAGATTTGTTGGTGGACTGGAGACCATATGGCGCCAGACGATAAAGCAAACGAAGCGGAATTGCTACGGTATTTGAACGCGTTACGTGGCTGTGTGGAGCACTCCAGGCAAGTCGGGCCAGCGGGAACCGATAGAGGCGAACGAGGGTCGGATCAAATCTTTCGAGCCATTTTCGAGAATGCCGCCGACGGCATACTTCTGGTGGATCTGGAAAGCAAGAGATTTTGTATGGGCAACCGGGTCGTTTGCCAGATGCTGGGTTATGGGCAAAGCGAGCTCAAGGACCTGGTTGTGACGGATATACACCCGGAGAAAGATCTGCCTTATGTTACAGAACGATTCGAAAAACAAGTCCGCGAGGAACTGACGCTCGCTACCGACATCCCCGTCAGAAGAAAAGACGGCAGAGTCTTTTATGCTGATATCAACGCATTCCCGATACCTTTCGGCCGGCGCACCTATCTCATGGGAATCCTCCGAGACGTCACTCGACGAAGAAACGCCGAGGAGCGACTGAGGTGGAGCGAGGAGAAATTCCGCCTGGCCATGGAGGCGGCTAACGACGCCCTATGGGACTGGGACATGGTGGCAAATGAGGTCTACCGAAATCCACGTCACTCCACCATGTTGGGATATGAGCCGGGCGAGCTGACGGCTTCACAAGAGGAGTGGGAAAAGCGCATCCACCCCGATGACAAACCGATGGTCCTCAAAGCCCTCGAACAACATCTTCAAGGAAAGTCAGACGTTTTCAAATTGGAGTATCGTCTCTTGATGAAGTCCGGAGGCTACGTTTGGGTTTTGGGAAGGGGAAAGGTCGTAGCCTACGACGACAACGGCAAACCGACACGTATGATCGGCACCAACGCGGACATCACCGAGTCCAAAAAGCAGGAACAGGAACTTGCCACGTACCGCGAGCAAATGGCGCGGGCCGAACAGCTTGTTTCACTGGGCACACTCAGCGCAACCATTGTTCACAAGATGACGCAGCCCTTGACCGTCATTCGTTTATCGCTCGATAATGTGCTGGATGAGCTGCAAGGAACATCCTGCCCGAGCACAGCTTTGAGAAAAATCCAGGATAGCCTCACTCAGGTTTCAAACATTACTTCGATCATAAATCAATTCCGGACCTTTGCCCGGCAATCTTCAGACACGGACTTCGGCCAGGTCAACATCCAGACGGTTGCCGTGAGAGTTGCCAGACTACTAGCCGAAAGTGCTAAGCAAGCGAGAGTCAAGTTGCAGGTCGAAGACATGAGCCATCTACCATCTGTGATTCTGCACGAAAGAGAATTTGAACAAGTGCTCTTCGCTCTGGTCGAAAACGCCATCCAGGCGGCTGACCGCAAAGAGATTCGACGGGTTGTCATCAGCGGGTCCGTGAAAGATAGTTGGATTGAAATACATTTCTCAGACAATTGTGGTGGCATCGAGGCCGAGAATGTCGACCGGATCTTCGAGCCGTTCTTCACGACGAAGCCTCGAGGCCAAGGCACGGGACTCGGACTGTGCATCGTCCAGGACGCCGTGGCCCGTGCGGGAGGCCATGTCCGGGTGGAAAACGAATTTGGAAAAGGCTCCACGTTTTTCGTGACCCTGCCCTTAAGTGAGGAGTAGGTCTCGATGACCGACGAGACCGCCACAAATCCAAAAAAGGCGTTTCTTGGGCTAATAATGTGCAAAACCAGCGCAAAAACGGCGTTTCTGGGTCTTGTTTTTGCTATTTACACCCATAGTATCATGTCAAGGTAAATACGTAGTTACCACAATAGACTGGCCGGTTCGGAAGTGGTCTAATAAGGGTTCGATTTGATACTTGCCAATAGTCGGGTTTTGACGACAGAGGCGGTGGCGTTGGGCAGGTTCTCTTTGAGAACGCACTGTGAGGCGCCCCAGGGAGTGATGTGGCTATTAGGCTTTGCTTTCCAGTTGGCCGGAGCAAAGCTATCGCTCCTCCGATTGGGTACCGATGGCACAGAACGTAAAACGGCTTATCTACTTTCTCGACGATGAGCCGGAGGTGCGCGAAGTAGTCAAGCAGACTCTCCAGAACTCTGACGTCGAGGTCGAGTGTTTTGACTCCTGGACCGAGTGCCTCGCTCAGTTGCGCACGAAGAAATGTCACCTGCTTATCACCGATCTGCGAATGCCCGGCAAGAGCGGCATCGAGGTGCTGGCAGAGGTCAAGAGCACTGTGCCGTGGGTACCCGTTTTGGTTATCACCGGTTATGGCGACGTGCCGACAGCCGTCAAAGCCATCAAGGGCGGCGCCGTAGACTTCATTGAGAAACCTCTGGTCAAAGAGAGCTTCGTGCGAAAGGTCAAGTCCATATTGCAGCGTCGTACTCCGGACGATACGCGATTGGGTCAACCTTTGACCAGGGCCGAAGCCAGCGTGTTGAAACTCATCATCGAGGGCAAGACCAACAAGGAAATCGCCACTTTGCTCAACCGGTCTATCAGGACGGTCGAGGTGCACCGCGCTCGCATCATGCACAAGTTCGGAGTGGATAACGTCATTGACCTCATCAAGATGGGCGCGACGATGGGATTGGTCAATCTGGAGATCGAGCCATTGGAAGACGAAGAGGAGGAAGAGGATGAGGATGAGAGTAAAGAGGACTCTTCCGAGGATGGCGCATAGCGTGCGGGTCTCAGAAGTCAACGGATTGCTCGACTCCTAATCACAAGCAGGTCGGAACTCGACGGGGTACGTGGCGGGATTTCTGATGGCTTTGACCGAGTCGTTCAGGAGGGAAAGCTCGGTTATCACTCTTCTTTGTATCGTTAGTATTTCTTCCGCCGACCCAAACGGCTTGAGCAGATCATCCGTCTGAGCTTGTAGGGGCTGGACGACGTCCCTTTCGTAGTGGGCATTCTTTCCTCCGGCTCGGGTTGGGGCAAGGATTCGGGTGACGGCCTTTCTGCCGGGCCGAGTCTGTTTCCCGGGCGAGGTCTTGAAGACCCCTCGATCGCCGTACTGAACAATCTTATAGACGATCTCGATGGCAGGAGCGGACCGAGAGACCGCGAAACGCGTCCCAATGCCGAAGCCGTCAATCGGCGCGCCTCGCCGGACCAGGTCGTCGATCTTGAACTCGTCGAGGTCCCCGCTGGCGAATATCTTCAGGAACGGGACGCCCTGCTCGTCGAAATGCCGGCGCGCGAAACGCGCCAGTTCGCCCAAGTCGCCGCTGTCGATCCGAATGCCTCGTATTTGAATGTTCTTTTCCTCGTGAAGCTGTCTTGCCACGGCGGCCGCCTGCCGGATACCTTCCACGCAGTCGTAAGTGTCTACGAGCAGAATGGAATCCGCACCGTAGGCTTGCGAGAACTCTCGAAAGGCCTCAAGCTGCGATTTGTGAACGTGGACAAACGAATGAGCCATCGTGCCTGAGGGCACAAAATTCAGGGCTCTGGCCGCGAACACATTGCTGGTCGCGGCAAAGCCCGCCATCTGGGCGCCTCGCGCCGAACGCAGAGCGGCCACGGGACCCTGGCACCGGCGGAGGCCAAAATCCACTACTGCTGTCCCTTTGGCCGCGATGGACGTTCTTGCGCCGAGCGTCGTCTGAATGATTGAGAAGCCCAGTATGTTGAGGATGTAGCTTTCCAGCAACTGAGCGTCGATCAAAGGTCCGGCTACCTCAAGAATCGGTTCGTTCGGGAAAAAAACGGTTCCCTCCGCCAGAGCGCGGATCTCAACCTGGGGACGGAAACCGTGGAGATATTCGATGAAATCGTCGGAAAAAAGATTCGTGGAGCGCAAGAAGTCGATGTCACCGTCGGAAAAGCGAAACTCGCGGAGATAGGCTTCGATTTCAGCCAAGCCCGCCATGACGAAAAAGCCCCAATGCTCGGGCAGCCTTCTGACAAAGACGTCGAAGTAGGCCGTCTCGCTCATTCGCTTCGTGAAGTACACCTGGGCCATCGTCAATTCATAGAGATCAGTAAAGAGCGCCGGCGTATCTTTCATCAACCACATCACAGCCCCTTCTCGATTGCGGCTAAATCGGTAATCTCGACTCCCATCTGTTGAAGCTCATCGAGCACCTCTCGTTCCGGCCTGGCTTCAAGGCCCTTGACCACGTCTCGCAAAAGGCTGATCTCGACGCCGACAAACTTGCTCAGCCCTCGAACGACATAGTACACGCAGAAATCGAGGGCCACACCAAAAACGATCACCTTCCTCGGCTTCATAAGCTCCACCAGCTTGTGCGTGTTCGGATTGTCGAAAACACTGAGGCTCTCTTTC
>CAYZAH010000066.1:6324-10934 GCA_964475805.1 uncultured Pirellulales bacterium
AAGCTCCACCAGCTTGTGCGTGTTCGGATTGTCGAAAACACTGAGGCTCTCTTTCTTTATCACGATGTGAAATTGCTCGTCGCGTATCAGCGTGCGTATCGCTCCAACGTCCATCTTGTCGACGTCGATGTACTGAATCGGCACGTTCCCCAGGAAACCCACTCTTTCGGCCCCGGGTTCGCCCGCCATACAATGCGGCGGAAACGTCTCTTTGAAATCAGGCGTGTCCGAGATCTCCGGATTGTCCCGGCTATGCCAGTCGATATCGGCGACCATAGAATAACCACGCTCGAGCGCGAATCGCCGCACCTCGCTGACTTTCGGAATAATCGTCTCCGCCCCGGGCACATACAACTTGCCCTCCGGCTTCATGAAGTCGAGCTGCGTATCCACATCCCAGAAGATCGTGTCTTCTTTCATACAACGCCCCTTTCTTTTTGCACAGATTATCGACCTGTCCCCGATGCGACAAGGTCTATTATCCGTACCTGAAGCCCTTCTTGCGGGTTCAGCGGTCGAATCCGAAGTACGTCGTAGTCCGAGCAAGGGGATTCCCCTATTGAAGACGAGGAAAATCCTTATATACGTATGGAACCAGTCTTGTAAGGTGTTTCCGGCTCAGCAAAAAATCGTTCGGATGCGGCGAATTCTGTTTTGCATGCTGCGCCGTCTGAATGCTAATATGGCTCCGAACGCCGAAAGACCTATTCGTCGGTTTGGGCAAAAAACGAAAGCAGTCGTTTCGGTCACGGTATGGGCGGGAAGAAGAGACCCGACAAGATACTGAAAAAGCAGTTGATCATGCGGCGTGTTCTGGTCGCGCTGGTTCCGTGTGTGGCCGGGGCCGTCTACTTCTTCGGCTGGCGAAGCCTTTGCGTCGTAGCCGTCTCGGCGGTTGTCGGTTTTCTCGTCGAACGGGTCTTTACGCAATCCCGAAACGAACCCGTGAGCGAGGCGGTTTTTGTCACCACGACCATATTCGCCCTCATCATGCCTCCCACCGTTCCCTGGCACGTCCTGGCTATCGGAGTGGGATTTGCGGTCATGTTCAGCAAAGAGGTGTTCGGGGGATTCGGGCGGAACATCTTCAACCCGGCGATGGCGGGCCGGTGTTTCGTGTACATTTGTTTTCCGGTTGCCCTGACGGCTACCTGGGCGCCGGTGGCGAAGCAGCCCTGGGGAGCGCTGAACCGGTGGACGACCGTCTCCGAGACCGAGGCTGTGACGGGCGCTACGCCGATGGCGTATCTTAAGGCCGGCAAGCTCACCCTGGGAGGCGCCGACGCCGCCGAACGCATTCCTCACGACATTACCGAGGGCCAAACCGTTTCCGTCAAGAAAGGGACGTTCCTGGAGGGTCTTTTCTTTGGGCGGCTGAGCGGCACGATGGGCGTGACCAGCGCCTTGTTGATCCTGATCGGCGGGATTTATCTGTTTGTCAGCAAGACGGCCAGCAGAACGATTATTCTCTCACTCGTCATTGCCTATGCGGTCTTCAATCAGGTGTTGCACGGGTTCGGCGTAGTCCCCGTGCCAAGCGCGTGGGTGGCCTTGCTTGGGGGCGGTTTTCTGTTCGGGGCGTTCTTCATGGCAACCGACCCGATCAGCGCCCCGCGAACCGAGCCGGCCAAGGTCTTCTACGGTGTGATCATCGCCGCCTGCACGACGGTCATAAGGAATTTCTCGATCTTCAATGGCGGTTTGATGTTCTCGATTCTGATCGGCAACATGTTCGCTCCCATCCTGGACTATGGCGTACGGGCGTACAAATCCGGACAGAAGAACAAGGGGAAACAATGACTCGAAAGCAATCCTGGTTTCCGATTGCCTACATGTTTCTGATGACGGCGTTCTTCAGCTCGATCGTGATCGGCCTGACGCGCGTCACGGGGGAACGCGTTGAGGCCAACCAGAAGCTGGCCTTCGAGCGGGCGGTTCTGTCGGTGTTGCCCGGGGTTGACGTCCGGACGAAGACGCGACCCCAGATCCACGAGACTTTCGGCGAAATGATCAGCGAGCCGAACGAGTCGTCGAACGGCGCGTACACCGCCAGGCAGGACGGTCGGGTCATTGCCTACGTTGTGCCGATTGCAGGCCAGGGCTTCTGGGCGCCCATCAAGGGCGTCATCGGCGTAAAGACCGATAAGAAGACCATCACGGGCATCGCGTTCTATCAGCAGAACGAGACGCCCGGTCTCGGCGCAGAGATCACGAAGCCTGCTTTCAAGAGCCAGTTCCACGACAAGGTGCTCGCATCGAGCGGCCAGCCGCTCAAGATCAGACGGCCGGGCGCGGTACTGGCCAACAACGAGGTCCACGCCATCACCGGTGCGACCCAGACCAGCGACCGGTTGCAGATCATCATCGACACAGCCCTGAGAAAATGGCAAGGCCGTAGCGTGGAGAAAGATGAGGGCGGCGAATCATGAAAGTTCTCACGCCGGTGAACAAGAACCTGATGGTCGAGGGCCTGTGGCGCAACAATCCCGTGTTCAAGCAGGTTCTCGGGATTTGCAGCACGTTGGCTGTGACCAATCTGGTGCTCAACACGATGGTGATGTGCGCGGCGCTGGTCTTCACCCTGTCACTAAGCTCCGCAACCGTCTCGCTTTTGCGCACCTTCACTCCCCGCAATATCCGGATGATGGTCGAGACGCTTATCATCGCGTTCTACGTGATCATCGTGGACGTCTTGCTGAAGGCGTACTGGCCGGAGATGAGCACCAACTTAGGCCCTTACGTCGGACTTATCATCACCAATTGCATCGTCATGGGACGGTGCGAGGCCTATGGGAATTCCAATCCGCCGCGCGGGGCGTTTATGGACGGTCTCTTCAATGCGCTGGGCTATTCGTTCGTATTGCTCATTATCGCCACGTTCCGCGAGCTTTTCGGCATGGGTACTCTTCTGGGCTTGCCGATGCCCTTTTTCAGCGGGCCTTACTGGGATCCGTGGATCATTATGGTGATGCCTCCCGGGGCATTCTTCATGCTGGCTCTGGTCGTGTGGGTGTTCAGGTCGATACAGCCGGCTAAGGAGGATAAATCGAGATGAACGGGACATCGCAACTGTCTTATGCCCTGGTAGTTTTCATTTCGGCGATCTTCACCCAGAACATTCTCTTGGCTTATTTCCTGGGGCTTTGCCCGTTCATTGGCGTCTCGCGCGAGGTGAAGACGTCGGTCGGGCTGGGATTGGCGGTTATCTTTGTGATGACTTTCACGAGCTTGCTGAACTGGATGGTGTATCATTTTGTGCTGGAGCGGTTAGGGCTGGAATTCTTTCGCTTCATCATGTTCATCATCGTCATTGCGGCTTTCGTCCAGTTCGTAGAGATGGTCATCGACCGGTTTTCGCCCAGTTTGTACCAGCGGTTGGGTGTGTTTCTGCCCCTGATCACCGTCAACTGCGCGATCCTCGGCGCGTCACTGTTCATGGTCATCCGGGACTACTCCTTCATCGTGACGGTGGGCTACGGTCTGGGAAGCGGCATCGGATGGTTCCTGGCGATCATCGCGATGGCCGGCATTCGGCAAAGATTGGCCAACGAGCGAATCCCTCGCGGCCTGCAGGGGCCGGGGATCACCTTAATCATCGCCGGCCTGATGGCCTTGGCGTTTATCGGATTTGCAGGCGTTTTACAGGGGACGTGATACATGTGAGGTCTAAGCGGTGGGGATGTTTTTTGAAGTACTGACAGCCGTAGGAGTGGTGAGTGCGATTGGGGCCGGACTAGCGGCGGTCCTCGTCGTCTCCGAGCACTTCTTCGCCAACTACGGCCCGTGTTCGATCACGGTCAACGACGAACGCGAGCTCACGGTGGACGGCGGCAAGAATCTGCTTTCGGTGCTGACCGCCGAGAAGCTATTCATCCCCAGTGCCTGTGGCGGCCGGGGGACGTGCGGGCTATGTAAGCTCAAGGTGCTCGATGGCGCCGGACCCTTGCTCCCGACCGAGGAGCCTTATCTCGACAAGGACGAGAGAGCCTCGAACGTGCGCTTAGCCTGTCAGGTCAAAGTACGCGAGAACCTGAAGATCGAGATCCCACGAGAGCTTCTGGCTATTCGTGAATACACGTGCAAGTGTGCGGATATCCAGGACTTGACGCACGACATGAAGCAGTTTCGTTTCGAGCTGGTCGAGCCGAAGAGCATAGACTACGTTCCGGGCCAGTACGTTCAACTGCTTACGCCGGTCTATGAAAAGAGCAGCGAGGAGGTGTATCGGGCGTACTCGATTTCGTCCGATCCTTCCGACAAAAACGCCATCGAGCTGATTATCCGCCTGGTGCCGGGCGGAATCTGCACGACCTGGTGCTTCAATTATCTGAAGGTGGGCGACCAGGTCAAGATGAACGGGCCTTATGGCGATTTCCGGCTCTCCGGGACGGAGGCCCCGATCATCTTCATCGCCGGAGGCTCCGGGATGGCGCCCATCAAGTGCATGTTGCACGAGATGAGAAATACGGGCAGCCAGCGGAAAGCCAGATACTACTTCGGCGCCAACAAGGTCAGGGAGCTATGCCTGACCGACCTTATGCGCCAATTCGAGTCCGATCTGGCTGATTTCAAATTCATACCGATAGTCGCCTCGCCGGATGAAGACGAGA
>CAYZAH010000067.1:0-10886 GCA_964475805.1 uncultured Pirellulales bacterium
TATCGCCGGGTCGAGCTTGGACTACCTCTCCTCGAACCTCGGCGTTCAAGTTCCCTTACGTACGGGCGGGACCATCAACTTCAATCTCGCCGACAGTCGGACGAAGACGGACTCCATCTATTCGATCTTCAATCCTTCCTATGGCGCAGACGCGTCGTTGTCTATCAGCCAGCCTCTCCTTCGAGGTGCTGGAAAACGGGCGAACACCTACGCTATTCTCATCGCCCAGTTCGATCAGCAGGTCACCAACGCGGCGACGAAGCTCGAGGTGATCCGGGTTCTTGCCGCTGTTGATCGCGTCTACTGGCGCCTCTACGCGGCCCGGCGGGAGTTGGAGGTGCGCAAGAAAGAGTACGATTTGGCCGAGGCGCTGTACCAGCAAGCCCAACGCTTCGTAGCGGCGGGCGACAAGCCCCAGGTGGAGGTTATCCGGGCGGAGGCGGGCGTGGCCCAGCGGCTCGAAGCCATCATCGTAGCGGAAAACAACGTGCGCGATCGGGAGCGCGATCTCAAACGGACGCTGAACAAGGCGGGCCTGGGCATGCAAACCCCGACGGTGATCGTGCCCGCGACCGAGCCGGACCCCGTGCGTTACGATCTGGACAGGAAGCGGCTGGTGGCCACGGCGATGGACAATCGGATGGAAATGCTCGAGCTGGAGCTTCAAATCGCCGAGGACGTCGCCACGGTGGACTACGCCAAGAACCAGGCTCTTCCCCTCGTTACGATGGATTACACGTACAATATCAACGGTTTGGGGTCGAGCCGCGACGATTCATTCGATCTGCTTTTTGACAAGAGATTCGAGGATCACCGGCTGGGACTGCAATTACTGGTGCCCTTGGGTAACGAAGCGGCCAAGAGCCGTGTGCGACAGGCCTTTTATCAACACTACCAGCGTTTGGCCAGCCGGAACACACGCGAGGCCATGATCGAATTAGAGGTGCTCAACGCCGCCGATCAGCTTGAGGCGAACTGGCAGCGCGTCCTGGCCAGCCGCCAGAGCACCATTCTCGACGGGCGGCTCTACGAGGCTGAGGAGCGTCAGTTCGAGCTCGGCCTGGTCACCGCCACCGATGTGCTCCAGGCCCAGGCGGATTTCTCCAACTCCCAAAGCGCCGAGATTCTCGCCCTTGCGGAATACCAAATCTCGCTCGTCGATCTGGCCTATGCTACCGGTACTCTGCTCGGCGCAGCGAAGGTTCGATGGGAGCCTATTGTGCCCGGCGACGAAATCCAATAAGATATGTCTGTTTACGAACATACTTAGATGAAAGGACATATCATGGAAGGGCCGGAGGTTGGAGAAAATCAGAGCATCGAGAAGAAGAGCAGCCCCAAACCTGCGCGTCGTGGAAAAAAGATTCTCCTTCTGAGCATTGTTTTGATCGTTCTGGTCGCCGTGGGTGTCGGCATCTGGCTTATCGTTCGTTACGGCGTTCCCAAGGCGAAGGAGATCGGCTGGACCTCGAACCAGATGGTTGCGCTGTATATCGCGGGCGGCGTCATTTTGGTGGTGGCGCTGGCTTGGCTTATCCTGCGTCGAACTCTGAGAACGAGGATGAAGATGGAAAGAGTGCTGAAGGAGGATCCAGATATTGACGACTGGCTTTCCATCTTTAACTGGACGTCCAAGATACTCTATGTTCCGACGATTATCGCTTCGCTTCTGGCCTGCGTGCTGATGTACCTGAGCAACGCGAACGTCTGGTTCTTCGGCTCCATTCCCGACGTGGTGATCGGCGGTGTCTGGCTGGCGATCTTCTTTTTCAACTTTCTCGTGGAGGAATACAGCATCAGTATTAAGATTCTCCTCATCGGCATTGTGGGTGTAGGATGCCTCCTTTTATGGCTCCACTTGCTTGGTTGGGTGCCGGGCTTCCTGGGACTCTTCAGGCATCTTGCCTTGAGCATCAACGCCACGGGCTACCTTCTCATCAGCCTCATCGGTCTGCTGACGATTCTCATTTCGTGGCTCAAAGGGCTTTTCTACTACATAACCATAACGCCTAATTACATGAACTTGCAGGAAGGACCAACCGAGTCGGGCGAGCAAATCGGCAGGGAGGATTATAACAGCCGGATCGACACGAGCGATTTTCTCGAACGACTCATGGGTTTCGGCAGGATCATCATTACGTTCAAGGACCGCAAGCGGGAGCCGATCACGGTGCTGGTCTGGAGAATTCGCAAGAAGGCCCAGATGCTCGAGAATGTGCGGGCCACCTTCGCCATCGACCGCGTCGAGAAGTCCCTGCCGCCGCAGTTCTGACGGCACGCGGCGCCCGTGAGGCTTCTATTCGCTGATCTTCGGGCAGGCCATCAGGTACTCCATACATTCACTCAATTTCGCCGTCGCCACGGCGATCGTGCTGTCGGCGGCGCCGTAGTAAAGGTGGAGTTCATCTGTTTCCTTGTTCACCGTGGCGCCCGTGGGGAATACGACGTCGCTGACGTCGCCGATCCGCTCGTAGATCGCGCTCGGGCCGAGGACCCACTCGTCGCCGCGACGCAGCACTTTCCACGGTGAGTTCAAATCCAGCAGGGCCAGTCCCACGCGATAGATCGCGCCCGCCGTCGTGTTGCGAACACCGTGATAGAACAGCATCCAGCCTTGGCGCGTCTCGATGGGCTGACAGGCTAAGCCGACCCGGTGGCAATCCCAGTAGGCGGTCCGGGTCATAATCAGGATTCGGTGATCGCCCCAGTGCTTCAGGTCGGGAGAGAAGCTGATCCACATGTGCGCTTCGCCCCGGACGATGGGCCGGTGAATCAGTGCGAATCGTCCGTTAAACCTTCGCGGAAACAGGCAGGCGTCCTTGTCCTCCGGCGGCAAGAGCGAGCCGAGACGCGCAAAGGTCCTGAAGTTCTTCGTGATCGCCAGCGAGACGACCGGGCCGCCCTCGCTGAACGAAACGTAAGTGACGGCGAATTGCTTTTGCTCTTCGAGCCAGACGATGCGCGGGTCCTCCAGACCCCATCGTTCCTCGCGGGAGTTCTGGTCCGCTTCGAGGGTCGGCTCGGAGTCGATCTGCCAATCGGTGAATCCGTCGGCGCTTCGGGCGACCGTCAGGTGCGAGAAACCTCGCATGTCCTCGGCACGCACTAACAGCAAGGTTTCCGAATTCAGTTTTGCCGCCGCCGGGTTGAAGACGGCGTTGGTCGGGTAGGGCCAATCCTCCGGCTTTATGATAGGATTGCCTTCGTATCTTGTGAATAACTCGTGTGCCATTTTTTCCCGTAAAAGCTCAGGCATAGCTGTAGTTCTCCGAAACGCCGACAATGACTTTCGTTGTCGGGGCCCCATAACAAGGCCATAATACGAAGCTCAAAGAGTACAAACCGGCCTCCCAGCCCGGGCAGCCCTAAGACTTAATCGGCAAGATGAGCGGGTTCCCGTAAAGTAAAGTACAAATTTTCGAGGCCGGCCGGTGAAGAACTTTCATTGAAGCGGTGTCCGGAATAGGGCGGTATCCTATCGTTTACCTCATCGTTGTCTCTGATACCCTCATGTCCTGACCAATTGGGTCTCGTACAGACTTTGATACAACGGGCAGGTTTCGATCAGGCGCTCATGCTGGCCTTGAGCCACGATCCGCCCATGATCCATAACCACAATCACGTCAGCGGTGATAACCGTGCTAAATCTATGCGCGATGATAAAGCTGGTTCTGTCCCGCATAACCTCTTCGATCGCATTGTGAATCTTTGCTTCGCTGTCGGCGTCCACCTGGCTGGTCGCTTCATCAAAGATCAAAATGGCGGGGTCCCTCAGAATGGCCCTGGCGATAACGATCCTCTGCAACTGGCCACCGCTCAGGCCGGCTCCCTGCTCCCCGATGACGGTGTCGTAGCCTTTGGGCAGGGGGGTAATGAACTCGTGGGCGAAAGCTCTCTTCGCCGCGGCGATGATTTCCTCTCTGGTGGCGTCCGGCTTGCCGTACGCGATGTTGGCCGCGATAGTGTCGTTGAACGTCACAATCTGCTGCGTCACCATTCCAATCTGGTGGCGCAGGCTAAAGAGCGTCGCCTCGCGGATGTCTTTGCCGTCGATCAGTATCTGGCCCTCATCGGGGTTGTAGAATCTCGGAACGAGGTTGGCGAGCGTCGTTTTGCCCGAGCCGTTCGGCCCGACGATGGCCACGTTGTGTCCGGCAGGAACGACGAGATTGATCCCCTTGAGCACCGGCTTGTCGGTCCCCGGATAGCTGAACACCACGTTTCGGAATTCGATCTCGTGCCTGAGCGGCCCAATGGCTTCGGCGCCGGGCGCCTCTTCTTCGAGGTCCTCGTCGATGACGGCAAAAACGCGTTCGGCCGCGGCGTTCGACATCTGGACCCGATTCCAAATATCGCTGCTCTTGCGGACGCACTCGGCGGTCACGCCCAACGCGATCAGCAGGCCGAAAAAGGAACTCGACCGCATATTTGCATTGGCTACCCAGTGGACGCCCACGAGCAGGGCCGCCGAACCGGCGAACATCCCCAGGACCTCCATAACGGGCCCGGTAGCCGCATCGATCTTCGTGATGTGCAGCAAGCGGCGCAGCAATTGTCTGTTCACATTCGTGAACGCTGCATGTTCGTGTTCCTGGCGATTGTAGACCTTCACGACGCTCAACGCCCCGACGACGTCGCTGAGCCGGCCGAGCATGGACGACCAACTGCGCAACGATTTTCTCGTGCCCTTCTTGATCTTGCGGCCTAACGACGCTCCAAATCCGATAGCGGCCGGCCCCGCGGCCAGGAAGATCAACGTCAGCTTCCAGTTCAGACACATGGCCAACCCCAAAGTCCCGGCCGCCTTCATGGGTTCGAGAAGCGCCTTGCCCAGCAATATCTTCACCGACTGAGACACCTGGCCCGTGTCGTTGACGATTCGGCTGACCGTATCGCTCGTTCCCTCCCGGCTGAAGAAGCCCAGGGGCATCCGCGTCACGTGATAGAATACGTCCTCGCGCAATCCGCAGATCGCGATCTGAACGATCTTCTCGCCCAGGTACCGCTGGTAGAACGTGGCGATACATCGCATGACGGTCACGACGACCATGCCAAGGATAATGAACATCACCGCGCGCTCCTTGCTGACCTTCTCATTGCCGCGAGTGGCGATCAGGCCGACCAGCCCCTGAGCCCAGTCAACGTAGAAAGGCTTGGGAGGCGTCGACAAGGTCAACTCGGTTAGCTGCGGCACGCCCGCCGCGTTGTTCCGTCGGATCTGCACCGGGATGCTTCCATTCGCGGCGGTGGCCAGAATCTGGAGCAGTTGGGTTCGCGCAACTCTCGTCCGGCCTTCGCCTACCAGCATGTCGCCGGCGCCTACGATCTTGTCCTTGACCTGTAAGCCTGCGCGTTGCGCCAGGCTGTCCTTGGAAACGTGGTCGACGTCCAGATAGAACGCGAGGCCACTGTCCGGCTGATCCAGGAAATCGGGCGTCTCGGGCACGTCGAAGTTCATGCCGTAGCGCCAGTTGCAGGCGTTCCGGTCCACCCAGCCTCGCAGACCCTCTTCGCCCATCATGACCTTCAGCAGCGGCACAATCGTCGCGAAACTGAGCGAAAAGAGCATTCCGATCAGCATCGCACTGGCGAGGACAACGATCAGCCGAGGCCACTGAGGCCAGACGTACTTGAATACTCGTGTAAAAGACTTCATTCGTTACCTGATACTCGATTCTCAATCCTTGCATTTGCCGCCCCATGGCTCGCGTCTCCCGACGTGGCAAGCGACGAGTCGTGCCGGGAAAATACCATACCCACGGGCGCCGGTCAAGAGCAAAGCGATTGACCTGGCCGGCGATTGTTGGTACATTGCCTGCTTTTGGGGATGATGACGATGATAATCGACCGTTTGATCCTGGGGGCGTACGAAACCAATTGTTACGTGCTTCGCAGCAGCGAGGAGGCTGAGGATTGCCTGGTTGTGGATCCCGGTCTCGAAGCCGGCCCGCTCATTGAATTCTTGGAGGACCGCAAGCTCCGTCCCGCGGCGGTCGTCCTCACACATGGCCACGTCGATCATATCGCCGGTTTGACCGCATTGCGCAAGAAGTTCCCGGACGCCAGAGTCTATATCCACAAGCTCGATGCGAACATGCTGGCCGAGCCGTATGCGAATCTTTCCATAATGAGCGGGATATCATTCACCACCGAGCCTGAAGACGTGGCGCTGGAGGAGCCGGACGTGATCGATCTGGCCGGCATCAAACTGCAAGTGCTCCACACGCCCGGTCACACGCCCGGAGGCATTTGCCTGTACACGGCCGAGGATGGCGTCATCTTCGTGGGTGACACCCTCTTTGCCGGTTCAATCGGCCGGACCGATTTCCCGGGCGGTAACACGTCGCAGTTACTTCGTGGCGTCAAAGAGAAACTCTTCACCCTGCCCGGGCAGACGAAAGCTTACCCCGGGCACGGACCCGCCACTACCATCGCTGACGAAAAGGCCCACAACCCCTTCTTTCAACAGGACGTTCAGTAGGCGGGATGCCCGATTGTCGGCATTCCTAATTGGTTACCAGACTTGTGTTCCCAAAGATATACCTGACAAAAGGAGATCAACTAATGAAGTCGTTTGTTCCCATCGAGAGAAAGTTGATGCGATCACGTATGTGGATCGTCTTGCTGCTGGCTGTTTTGGCGTCGCCCCTCATGATTGCTTCAGCCGCCGACCAGCCCAAGGCCGCTGAGAAGAAATCCGCCCCGGAGCTAAGCAAGGTCTTTTCCGCTGCTGACGATCCGGCTCCCGAGCGTATCTTTTTGACGCTGACGGCGCAGCCGGCCACGAGCCAGGCCGTCAGTTGGCGCGCACGGCCCACCGACAGCACGCTGCAGGCGGAGATCGTCGTAGCGCCGGCTGGCCCGATCAAAGAAGAGACGGCGACTCGGGTGAAGGCAACTGTCGAACGCGTGACCTACGGGGGTGGCCAAACGGTGCTTGACGCCGGCGTTACGTTCGAAGATCTCCAACCCTCCACGCTCTATGCTTACCGCGTAGGAGATGGAAAGATCTGGAGCGAGTGGAATCTTTTCCGCACGGCTGACGACCGGCCGAGCCCCTTCCGCTTCCTTTATATTGGTGACCAGCAGAACGACATCAAATCGCAGTGGTCGCGCGTCATCCGGGAGGCCGTGCTCAAGGCACCCGACGCGCGGTTCATCGCCAATGCCGGCGATCTTGTGAACGATCCGCTCAAAGACCGGTTGTGGTATGAGTGGTACAATGGAGCGGGCTGGATTTATCGCACCATTCCCAGCTTTCTGATACCCGGCAATCATGACATGAGCAGAGACGCGGTCAACAAGACCTGGCGGCCGCAATTCGTGCTGCCGCGCAACGGCCCGGCGGACCAGCAAGAGCTGGCGTATTACGTTGACTATCAGGGCGTGCGCCTGATCTCTGTGAACGGCAGCGACTACAGCGACGCGGCCCAGTTGAAGTGGCTCGAAAATGTGTTGGCTGATAATCCCTGCGCATGGACCATCGTCGTGACTCACCAGCCGTTGTACTCGACGGGCGGCAACCGCGATTCCAGCGAACGCCGCAACTTGCTCATGCCGCTTTACGACAAGTACGGGGTGGACCTCGTGCTGCAGGGCCACGACCACACCTACGGCCGGACCCCCAAAATCCGCGCGGGTCAAATCGTGAAACCCAATGAGCCGGGCGTCGTCTACACCACCTCGGTGAGCGGTCCCAAGATGTACAAGCTCAATCGCGCGAGTCGCCCGTTCATGGCTCGCATGGCCGGCAACATCCAGCTTTTCCAGGTCGTGTCGATCACCCACGCTGCACTCGACTACGACGCCTATACTGCGAACGACGAGCTGTTTGACTCCTTCACGCTCCAAAGAACCGGTCCCAAGACGACCAAACTGATTGACCGCGCGCCGAAGGATGAAAACCCCCGCGAAGAGGACTTTCCTGACGAGAGCAAAACGGAAGAGAACAAGTAATCTCGCTCAAAACGATAAAGGTATCAGGCTTTTGATTCAAGTGTAGGTATCTGCATTCTCTTGATCCAACGCGGAATGGTCGGGGCCGGGCGGCCTGCAATTATCGTCCATGGAGAGGTTTTTCCTTGACAGAACGTTGATTCATGGGGTATAAATAGAGACAAAATGGGTTAGTTGTTTTCGTTCGCGTAGCCCTTTCCAAGTGAGGAGCACGGTGACGACCGTAGTAGTAAGCATCTTCTGTTGTATTTGGGCCGGGAGTGGTGTGTCCCCAACTCAGCCGCTTATGTGCGTGCAAATTGAAAACCCGGCGGCGCAAGACCTTGCTCGACAACTGATCGAAGCCGGTTTTGATGTGCCCGCCGGTAGTATTACCGACGAACATTTTGACGTTATCGTCTCCGATGCGGAATTGCAGATTTTGGTACAAAATGGTCTGGAGCCACGGAAGATCACTGTGGGCCGTCCATTCCGGGACATCCAAAACGAACGAGTGGCTCCCTTGGCTGTGCCGGCCGAATACCCGGACCTGGCACAGATTCGGGCCGAAATGGATGCTGTGGAGGCCAATTTCCCTTCGATTTGTCAGGTCGTAGACCTCACAGAGACCTACGGAACACCTGCGACTTTCGAAGGACGCCACATCTTTGCCCTCAAAATCTCCGATCACGTCACTGAAGATGAGGACGAACCGGCATTTCTGCTGGTCGGCGCGCATCACGCTCGCGAGATCGTAACGCCGGTCATCGCGCTGTACGCGATCGAGCAGTTCACGCAACAGTATGGCGTTGATCCGGTGATTACGGACCTGGTTGATGAATATGAGGTATGGATCGCGCCCGTCTGGAATCCGGACGGATACGCATACGTGTTCACAACGGACAACTACTGGCGAAAGAACCGGACAATTTTCAACAACGGCATTGGTGTCGATCTGAACCGGAATTATCCCTTCGGCTGGGACGCAGCGTGCGGCGGTAGTCCGTTTACTACGTCGCAAACCTATCGTGGTCCCGCAGCGGCATCGGAGTCCGAGACGCAGACCATGATTGCCTTCGGGGACGACCGTCACTTTGCCAAGGTCGCCGATCTTCATTCTTACGCCCGCGAAGTACGCTACGGGAACGGCTGCCTGCCCCATCCGTTCATGTCCTTCCTGGCCTCGGAGGCTAACGATCTGGCAACGGTTGCGGGCTATCGGCCAAGTCTTTCATGCTGTACCGGGGGAGATATCCATTTCCACAACGCCTATCACGGCAGCCACGCCTTCCTGTGGGAAACGCACGGGGCCTTTCAGCCCGGTTACACCAGTGCCCGGAGCGAGGCGGCCCGGGTGTTCCCCAGTGTGTTGGCCTTGCTGGAGCGTCCGATTTGCCTGAGCGGTCACGTCACGGACGCCTTGACCGGAGAACCCGTGGCTGCGACGATCACCTACCTCGACGTCGCCTTCGAGAACGGCGAAACAAACGACAGCGATGGACGTTGGGGACGATACCACGCTTTCATGCCCGAGGGGACATACACGCTCGAATTTGACGCCAATGGCTACTTCCCGGAATATCGGACCGTCGAGGTGACCCCCGACCTGGGTCAAATCGTGGATGTGACTATGATCCCTTCAGCGGGCGACATAACGAATGACCATCGCGTGGATAGGACGGATTTTGCCACCTTTGCCACCTGCTGGCATCAAAACGAAAATCAGGAATGTATTGGCTCGGATTTGACGAAAGATCATAGTGTTGATTTCGGTGGTTTCGGGATGCTTGCGAATGCCTGGCTCCGAAGCTCCGATCCGAATAATATCGTGGAAAAGGAATTGTAGGCAATCATGACAGACCATCGCCGCAAAATGAAAAGGACACCCCACTGTGTGATCGATATAGACTTTTTGGACATGTTTTGGCAAATGTAGCCAAAGCACAATTCGCAATTGAGAAGCTTTTGAAGGAGGTCATTCATGTGTAGAAGATTGATTCACTCGATTCTCTTTGTTATAGGGCTTTGCCTGTTGCTAACGGGCGTCGCTCATGCTGCCGATCCGAACTTGGTAGGCTGGTGGAGCTTTGACGAGGGCTCCGGCAGCGTCGCACATGACACGTCTGATAACGGGAATGACGGGTCCATTCAAGGTGGCCCGACCTGGGTAAATGGGAAGATCGGCCGTGCGCTGGAATTCAACGGAACCGACAATCAGGTTGATTGTGGCGATACTGCGAGTTTGGATATTACCGGTGCGTTTGCCATCGCGGCGTGGGTATATCCGACGGGTCCCGGAGACAGCGATTACCCTCGAATTGCTGACAAGTCAAATGGGACAGGAGGGGCGGATCCCGGGTACAAGCTGTACATGAGATCTGCGGAAAACTACGTGTTCACCCTCAGTGCCGGCGGGACATTCCCGAACTCCACCTCATCAGCAGACTTGAATGCCTGGAACTACGTGGTTTTCACTACAGACGGAACGCAGCGGAAGCTCTTCTTGAACGGAACCTGGCAGGTGTGGGATGATACCGCGTTGCCTGTTTCGTCGGGCAATCCTCTGTACATTGGGAACAGCCCGGCGGGTAGTAGGCATTTCGAAGGCATTCTCGACGAAGTGCGCGTTTACAACCGTGCGCTGACGGACGATGAGGTCCAAAGGATTATGTCAGGTCAAGGATGGCCATACGCCAGTAATCCCATCCCGGCCAACGGCGCCCTCTATGAAGATACTTGGGTAACTTTGAACTGGTCGCCGGGCGATTTCGCCGTCTCTCACGATGTTTACCTTGGGCTCAGTTTCGACGACGTTAGTGAGGCTACCTTGGACTCTGACGTTTTCCAAGGCAACCAGACGACCACCTTCCTTGTGGCGGGTTTTCCCGGATTCGCCTTTCCCGATGGTCTGGTTCCGGGCACGACGTACTACTGGCGCATCGACGAGGTCA
>CAYZAH010000068.1:0-10872 GCA_964475805.1 uncultured Pirellulales bacterium
CGGGATTGTAGGCCGTCCTGGGGGCAACGGAGAAGCTCCAGATGTCTCCTTTCCAGGGGCTGTTCGGATCGGCCTCATTGACCTCGTCAATTCGCCAGTAGTAGGTCGTGCCGGGTACGAGTCCGTCGGGGAAAGGAAATCCGGGGAAACCGACGACGAAGTACGTGAGGGTCTGATTACCCCGGAAGGCATCGCCGGTACCATCATTAACGTCGTCGAAGTTGTCACTGACGTACACGTCGTGCGAGACCGCAAAATCTCCCGGCGACCAGCTCAAGGTTGCCCATGTGTCCTGAATAATTGATCCGTCCTCAGGATCGGGGCTAAGGGCAAACGGGTATGCCTCTCCCTGCATCGCCTTGGAGATTTCGTCTACCGTCAGCGCCCGCCTAAAGACCCATAGCATGTCCATGAGTCCCGTGAAAGGTCTCGCATCGTCGATGTTGTAGCCGACGCGACAGCCCGATCCCCAGTCTCCGGCTATCGGAATCGCATTTGAGACATTTTCCTGGTAGACTTCGTCGCCATTGATGTAGAGGGTCGCTTTGCCGCTGGCCTGATCGTACATCCCACAGAAGTGTTGCCATTCATCCCACGTAACCTTGCCCGCACGTATGTCCATGATCGTGGAACCGCCGGCCCCGCGGAGCAGCCATCGGAAATTGCCTTCGCTGCGAAACTCGGGGTGCATGATCCACGTCGCGTCCGTCGCCCTGGCGTTGATTATGGCGTGGTGGCCTCCTGTATTCTCACATTTACACCAGGCGGCAATCGTGATCCCGGTGGTCGGAATCAAGTCGGCAGAAACATTGGGGCCGTCCAAATCCAGATAGCTGCCGGTCGCGAAGTGGGCTGCGCCGTTCCGCATCCCTGCAGGGTCCGCCGTGACATCACCCGTGACGGTGCCGTCGATACCGTTACCGGACTGATCGAGAACGACGTCCGTCACTTCGTCAAAAGAATAGTAGAGCGTCAGGTCCGCGTCGTTGAGAAGGTCGGCCGGAGCGCTCGTCGCCAGAATCGATAGTAGGATAACAGAAGCCAGACAAGTCAATTTCTTACACATGATGGTCCTCCTAAAAGAGAATGAAATAGAAACAGTGGAAGATAGTCTCTGATTTCGTATGTTGGATATCCTGGTACGTGAAGCTAATCGTTGACGATTTGGCGACACCTCCTTTCTTCAAAACAGCCCGGTGTGAGCGTTTGCGGGCATCGTGAAAACTCAGAAAGACGCAACGAAAAATCCACGTGTCCGGATACGACCAACCCGATTGCCTCCCGGTAAGCTCATTTATACCAAATGGTCCAAGCTCACGTCAAGTGAATTCCTTGTGAAATGTGAGAGATTCCCCTTAGGCTTCATACAGGCCCAGCCGCAGCGAAAAATGGCCGATGACTGTCCTCGTGTCTTGTTGTAACATCTTGGCAAGGCGTCATTTAAGATGTTACGAGTCGCGCAGCGGTTTGCGTTGCGATGCCGAGACAGTTTCGTTCGGACGTGCATGAGCGACACGGCGGGACGTTCTCGCCTCTTGTGGCAGGCGCCCCAAACCGGTTTTTCACTTGACTTTTTGGGTTGAGTGGGTATAATATAAGAGTACATCGGTCATGGGGTGGCGATGGTTGTCTCTTCAGGTGATACCGATTCATGCAGTTTCTTGAGAGATGAGGAGAATGATGAAAAGACATAGCATTTCGACTGTGTGGAGATCTATAACACTCATGGTGATGATCTATCTGACGGCTATGCTCGCGGGGTGCATGGACCCGACAGTTGCGGACATGGAAGCTCAACGCGAGGAAATCGGATTCAAGATCGAGCGGGACCTTCAGCTTTATCGAAACGGGCCACAATTGTACAGCCGGGCCGTCACGATGCCTGTGGCGCAGCCCGCGGATATGGAAGCCGAGCGTCGCGAACTGGATAGAATGGTCCAGGAAGGACTCTGGCGCAACTTGGCGCCGGTTCCGCCTTCTTCACAGACTGGAACATTCCATCCGGCACCTTAATCGGTGGATTCTTCTAACTGACTACCAGGTGAAAAAGAACGGGGCCTCTATCAAGCCGATAGAGGCCCCGAACAATACGTTCACTTAGTTGTCCAAAGCGACGGTGGAAATACCTTCCCGAGCAGAACCGAGGGATGATACTCTCGTCACTTCGTTTAACTTCCTCACATTAGGGCTTATACAGCCGGATATCATCAAAGTACATCGTTCCGGAACCGCCGGCCGTCGTCAGACCACTCTTAGAGCCTAAGCCGATAGCAATCTTGTCAACGTTGCTCAGGTTGATCCCCTGATCGGCAAGCGCCTGCAGCGGTATGACCCACTCCGTCCAGCTCGTGATGGTCGCCACACTCGGATCGTCGTGGACGACTACGGCCGGGGAGCCGGCGCTATTGGAGACGGCTACGTACAGCGGCTCGTTTGCATTACTGGCGATGCCGACGTCTTGATTTGCCCACTGGTTGCCTACGCCGCCGCTCGCGGTGATGTTCGAGAACTTGGCTTCGCAGATGGCATTAGCATTATGAGCCGTCACCGCCAGACCGATGTAGACGTTCGTGGCCATTGGAATATTCTGCGGATTCCACGTCATGGCCTGCCAGGTGGTTCCATTGCTGGAGTAGGAAGCTCTGAAGTTACTTGCCGCGTCGCGCTCGAGCTTGATCCAATAAGGCGCCGTGATGGCGGTCTGAGCGGTTGACACGACATTGTCGTCGGCGGTGGCGGCGCCGTCCGTCGTCGTACGCGCCTGGAAACGACATCCGTTGCCGGGAGTGATATAGACCGCTGCAAACTTCGAGCCGGCATCGAGCGTTTCGCGGACCATCACACCGGCCTTGGCCCACGCGTCCGTCTCCTGGACGCTAAGCACCTGAACTTGCATTGATCCGCTACCGTTGAGCGTCTTGAACGCGTAGTGGAATGCGTCAGCAGCGTTCCAGATGTCGGCGCCCGTTGCGGTCATCGTATAGGTGCCGGCAGGCGCTTCCACGAAACTGCCGACGGAAGCTGGGTTGCCTCTGAACCACAGCGACAGGTTGGCAACGCCTTGCTCGGTCCAGTCACGTGCCTGGCTCAGCGTCAGCAAGGCCTCGGAATTCGTGACACCAGCCATGTTGTCGTAAAGCAGCGGCATAGATTGCGAACCGCTGTGGACGATCGTCTGTTCCGCATAGGGCGGGAGCAAATAGCCGACCTGTGCACCATTGTCGGCGACGCCGAAACCGTCGATCCAGTGCTGCCAGATGGCCTCGCCGGCGATATCATCATCCGTGTATTCCTCAAAGTCCTCCACAATCATAAAATCAGCGGTCGTGAAGCTCCAGACCTTGCCCACCCACGGGCTGTCCGGGTTGGTGTCATTCACTTCATCAATGCGCCAGTAGTACGTGGCGTTCCAGGCCAGCTTGCCGGGATCGTACATCTCGTCGCCCAGGGCCTTGGTGCCTTTGTACTCTGCTGAGGCGGCCGTAGCGTTTCGCACCGCGTCTTCGTCCGTCCCGAAGTAAACCTCGTGCGAAGCGGCAGGGGTGGCAGCGGTCCAGGTAAGAATGGCCGTCTGCTTGACGTCCACCGCCCCATCGGAGGGATTCGGATTACCAACGGCGCCTTGCGTCGTGAAGCTCCAGACGTCACCTTTGTACGTCGCTATGGCATCAAATTCATCGACGCGCCAGTAATATGTTTTGGCGGCTTTGAGAGGCCCCGGATTGTAGCTTGGGGACCCCGCGGGGACTCCGGCCGTACCGTTCGCAACGGTGTCGTAGTCCTCGCCGAAGTACACAGTATGCAATTTCGCACCCAGACCCGGCGTCCATTGGAGCCGGGCATCCAAGGCGACCGAGTCGGCTCCGTCGGCCGGATTAGGTGCGTAAGACTTCCTGGGTGGGATTGAAAAACTCCAGACGTCGCCTTTGTAAACAGCTTCATCCGGCGGTGCATTCACCTCGTCGATACGCCAGTAATAGGTTGTGCCGGGCACAAGCCCTTCCGGGTAGGCAAAACCCGGGAAACCGGCGATGTAAAATGTCGAGGCCTGGTTGCCATTGAATATGTCAGAATCCTTCGTGGCGTCGTTCACATCGTCGAAGCTGCCACCCAAATACACATTATGCGAGGCGGCAAAATCCCCGGCCTTCCAGGAAAGAGTGATCCACGTATCCATATGCATGGCGCCGTTAGCGGGATTGGGATTCGATGCTTTTGGATAGGCCCCCAAACCGCCCATGATCGTTTTGATTTCCTCCGCCGTCAGTGCTCGGCTGAACATACAAACATCATCCAGAGCGCCATTCATTCGGCGCGCTTCGAAATCAGAGGTCCCATCACCGCCCAGGTAGATGTTGGCGTTCCAATTGTTCGAGCCATGAGAAACCTCGTTTACGGATCCAGCCACACCGTTGACGTAGAACGTTGCTTTATCGGGATCAATCGTCACAGCGGCGAAGGTCCAGTCATCGGCCGCGATCATGTCGCCTCCGCGGTAGTTCCACGAGTCCGCTGTATCGTTCCAGTGATAGGCCAATTGATAACCGAGGATATTGAAGCCGCTTGCGGTACCGCGAGTCATAATGAACGAGGCCCATTCCGGCTGTGATCCGTCCGGCTTTATCCATCCGGCCATCGTGGCTTCCGTCAACTCCATGTTTATCGGCGGGACCTCAACCAACGTGGGTCCGTACAGTTCCACGGCGCTACCGCGGTTGCCTTCAGTCCAGGCTGGATCGCCGTACACGAATGTCCCGTCGTGACCATTGCCGGAGGCATCACCGACGACATCTCCGGCCCCTTCATCACACGTCCACCAGGCGATGAGACCGGGCATAGAACCAAAGACCCGACTCGTTGGGGCCAAACCCAATATGATTAGTAAAATCAGAACGATCATTCTTTTACACATGATTCATCTCCTTCAAGTAAGTCCAAGAACAATGCTTTGGCTACACACCAGAGCGTTAATCAGTGATTTCGGCCTCATTCTTTGCGTACTTGACCCGTACTTGCGCGGATTTTCTCCTCACGGCATGACGCAACCTCCTTCCTGCCCTCTCCGTGCGCGATTGGAGAGTCACAGAGGGCGTAATAAACTGCGTTTAAACATGCGTCCTCTTCTATGGTCCGGTAACCTAAGCCACCTAATTTTTATACCAGATCAGCCTTCAACACGTCAAGCAAAATCTCACCGTCTACGTGCATTTGGTATCTACTTTCTCAATGCAGGACTCGTCGGAAGAATAGATGAATCAGGCGTGGCGCTTGATGGGAGCCGAGAGGGGTTGTAGATAAGGCGCATGTCGGCTATAATTGATGGATGATCCACCGATCATTCGAATCCCGTGAGATTGCTCACCGTTGGAGAATGATGAAAAAAAGGGCTATTGTCATAAGTGTCTTTTGCGTCGTTGTTGCCCTTTTGGGCCTCTGGATTCTGTTTTCCCCGCCAAAGACTGTCAGCGAGGGTACACCCGTCGCGCGCGTTCCAAACATCTCCCCGGACTATACCGGACTCGTTATCCCAAGCAACATCGCGCCTTTGAATTTCAGAATTCTCGAAAAGGGACGGGCCTATTGCGTCAGGATTCATTCCGACAAAGGCCCGGCTATAGACATTTCCAGTAAAACGAGCCGGATTCGAATCCCTCCGAGGAAATGGCGATCTCTACTTGGCGCCAACAGAGGTCGTGAGCTTTTCATGGACGTCCATATCAAAAATGCGGAGGGGAAATGGCTGGAATTTGAACGCATCGTCAATACGATCGCTGATGAGGATATAGACCGGGCGCTAGTGTACCGGTTTATGAAACCGGTTTATAACATGTGGAACGACATGGGGATTTTTCAGCGTGACCTGACTGATTTCGATGTGTCTGCGATAATGCAGGGGCGTTCCTTCGGCAAAGGGTGCTTCAACTGCCACAGCTTCGCAGGTAACACATCGAATACGATGACGATCTGTCTGCGCAGTTCACGATACGGCACTGACACTCTATTGGTCCGCAACGGCGAAGTCCGCAAGATTGGCGCGAAGTGGGGCTACACGGCTTGGCATCCGAGCGGCCGTCTCGCGGTTTACTCGATCAACAAGGTGCGTCAGTTTTTTCATGCTGGTGGTATGGAGGTTCGGGACGTTGTGGATCTCGACTCGGCGTTGTTGTGCTATCACCTCGACAGCGAGAAAGTCACATGTTCCGAGGATTTGGGTGATAAGAATCGGCTCGAAACCTATCCGACGTGGTCCCCGGACGGCCGGTATCTCTATTTTTGCAGCGCTCCTATTCTGTGGGAAGATCGAAACGTGGTGCCTCCGAAGAACTACGACAAAGTAAAGTATGATCTTCGGCGCATCGCCTATGATATCGAGACGGACCAATGGGGCAAGGCCGAAACGGTGCTGTCCGCTGACGAAACGGGGCTGAGCATCCTGTTACCGAGGGTATCGCCCGACGGCCGGTTTCTTCTATTCTGCATGTGTCGGTACGGCTGCTTTCCCATCTATCAGCCAAGCAGTGACCTTTATCTCATGGATTTAGCCACAGGCAACTATCGCAAGCTGGATATCAACAGCTCGTATTCTGAATCATGGCACAGTTGGTCGAGCAACAGCCGCTGGATCGCGTTCAGCAGTAAGCGTCAGGGAGGCTCTTTGACCAGGACCTATCTGAGCTATGTGGACGCGACGGGTAACGTTCATAAGCCCTTTGTCTTGCCGCAAAAGGACCCCGAGTATTATGACTCGCTGGTCGAGACGTTCAGTGTGCCCGAGCTGGTTGAGGACAGGGTTAAGGTCAGCACGTCTCTGCTGGCCCGGATCGCTCGGCGCAAACCTCCGGCGGCCGTGGATATTCCCATTACCGGCGCAACGCCTCTGGTCAAACCATCAGAGCCGTGGCAGGAGCGTGAGTGACCTCGAAGGTATTAGGAGCCGATGACGCATGCTAAACAGAGCAAAGCAGATTCCGCACAATCTGATTTTCTTTCTGTTGGCCGTATTCTATCTTTGGCTTGTTGTAGAGCCCCATCTGATTTATCAGTGTTTCGGGATCATTCTGCCGGATGCCCCCTTTTTCCTGACCGGGTGGTCGTTTCTGACCAGCTCACTGCACCTGCCGGGCGGATTCGTTATGTATGTGTCCGGATTCCTCTCTCAGGGTTTCTATTTTTCATGGCTCGGTGCTCTGGTCATTGTGCTGTCGGCGTTTTGCCTGTGCGAACTTACCAGACGTCATCTCGCCGTCGCCGGCTATGCCCGGGCCACGGTTTTGAGTTCTCTTCCGGCGGTCTTGCTTTTCGTGGTCTACAGTCGATACAAACATCCTCTGCCCGCTTGCCTGGTGGTATCCCTGGGTTTGGCATGTTCTCTCATCTTCGAGAGACTGCCTTTGCGCAGATTGGTCGTTCGTATGATGGTATATTGCCTCATGGCTGCGATGCTCTTCTGGCTGGCGGGAGCAGGGGGGATGTTGCTTTTCTCACTCATGACCGTCATCTACGGAATCTTCGTCCGTAGGGATTTTGTGCTGTCGGCGTTAGCGGCGCCGGCGGGCTTGGGGATCGTCTGGTATCTCGCTCAGGATGTATTCCTGGTACCACCTGAACAGACATTTTCTGTTTTGGCGCCTCTTGTCCCGGCGGCAATCCGGGGCATGAATACTTTTTCAACTGTGTTAATTATCATTTTGTATGCTTTTGTTCCCACGGGTGTAATACTTCTGCTCCTTGGCAAGGCAGTTTTCGGAAAGATCAGGGAAGAACGGAAGAGACGATCCAGGAAGCGCAAGAAAGAGAAAACATATACTGGAGCCGAAAAGACAAGGGGACTCGCGGTTATGCTTGGAACTATGACGAGGGCAGCGATCCCGATTGTGCTGATGGGCGCGGGACTCTATTTCAGTCATGATCCGATGAGCAAGCCGCTCATCCAGGTATACGACTATTCACTTCGGAGACAATGGGACGCGATTCTCGATCTTGGTCGGAGTTTGCCTAAGGGCGAGAGCAACGTCTATTTCAATCATGACGTGAATCGGGCACTGTACCATACGGGCCGACTGCCTTATGATATGTTCACGTTCCCCCAGACGCCACATGGCCTGCTTCTCTCCCACGAAGAGAAAGCGTCTTCTCTGACGCAATTGAAACTATGCGATATTTACATGGAGCTTGGTCGCGTCAACACAGCCGAGAAACTGGCAACGGAGTTGCTGACGGCGAGGAATCACTCCGGCATTGTTGTAGAAAAACTGGCGTGGATCAACATCATAAAAGGGCAATACCAGACCGCTCGGATCTACCTCAATGTACTCAAGAGAGACCTTGTTTATCGCAGGAAAGCCCAGGCTCTTCTCAGGTCAATGGACGACGGTTTCACGTCGGATCAGACAGCTTACATTGATACTATCCGCTCGCGAATGCATCACGATGGATACCTGGGAGCCGGTGACAAATCCATTGAACGAGTTTTGACCGAGTTGCTCACTCGCAATCCGGCCAACAGGATGGCGTTTGAATACCTTATGGCATGTTATTTACTGACGGGTCAGGTCGATAAGATCGCGGCGAACATGGAACACCTCAAGGAATTCGACTATGATGGTATTCCCACCCTTTACGAAGAGGCCATGCTTATCTATTTCGGTTCTCAAGGCCGCAAAATCGACTTGAGCAAGTCCAACATCAGGCGTGAAACCTTCGACCGCTACGTAAGGTTTGTCCAATTAAAAAACAGCATGCGGCTGGAGAATCGCCAAGTGGTGCTCACGCGTTTGATCTCTGAATTCGGCAGCAGCTACTTCTTCTATTTTACGTTCGGGCGTGTTGGTGTTCTATGAGCTTTCGGCGGACCTAACCCCGTGCACTTTCCCAACAGATCCTGCCAAAGCTGTGCAATTCTCTAAAACAGGATGTAGCTCCTTTGAAAGTGACATCATCAACCATACTTGCGGTGTCCATCGATGTCTGCACGCGCGCTGATCTCATAAAATCTCTTGTGATTTGCCATCACCTCCGTCCTCTAAACATCCAGGTGCAGACAAATACGACTTTCGCGACGGAAAGCCGCTATGAACGCAGCTCAGCGCGGAATTACTCGTTCTTGGGCCGTCTGGCGAAGCGAATAGGTCAATAGTCTTTGAGGGCTGACATCCACTCGGGCCAGTCGGATGCCAGGGCGCCGCCACCGATGGTCCAGGGACCTGCTTCAAGATAGTTTCGGTGCCATTTGAGCGTCCAGAGTTCCTTGAGCCCCACCTTGCGTGCGGACCAGTCCAGGAACAGACAGCCGCCGAAACCGTCATGACGGTCCAGACAGAACCGGCCCATTTGTGCCTCGTCGTTCCATCGTTCACCGCTGAAGCTGGGCGGTCTATCGGTTTGGAGCGGGAAGCCGTTGTAACGCTGGGCCTCCAAAAACAAGGGCACAAACCCGGCGCCCGCCACCGTTGGCGTTCGCCAGAAAAACGAAGCATCTCCTCGCTCCTGGTGAGGTTCCGATCCTGGCTGTGGGTCCACACCCCAGCCGTTCATCCCGTAGCTTCCCTTTATCTGCTTTTTCCAATGTCCCTGGTTCACATAGCCCCAGGCCATGGTCACGCCGGCGCTGGAGGTACTGCCTTCGGCCCCCGAATCCACGCCATATTGATCCACCCACGGCTTGGTGGCGTTCGGACAGCAGGTGAACTCATCATCCCACTTGTAGTAGTCTCCAAGCGCATACACCCATCGATCAGCTCGGGGACTGGCCGTGAAACCCCGCATGAATCTGCCGTTCCAGTCGTCCGCGTACATCGAGAAGAACAAGCCCCACTGTTTGAGTTTAGCCAGACACGCTACGCTTCTGGCCTGGCCCTTGACTCGCTGGAGAGCCGGCATGAGTATCGCCAGGAGCAAAGCGATGATAGCGATGACAACCAATAGCTCGATCAAGGTGAAACCCCTTCGCCTATGCATGTTGCTACCCTTTCATCAGAACGTTTCTACGCTTAACCTTGTCTGAAGCAATCACAAACCATGAGGCCCATTTGCGTAGAAAAAGGACCCGTGCGAGCAGCCCTCGCGCCCAGGACACTCACGAAATATTCTACCACGCAGCAAAGCGCTATTCAAGAAAAAAGTTGCCGTGGATATGCGCCCGAGCAGAGTTTCCGGCGGAATTCCACGTTGGCGCCGCTTTGCTGAGCGGTCCCGTCAGTTGTCTTTCAAACATGCCATCCATGCCGGTCAATCGCTCGGCAACACGCCGTTGGTTATCCACGGTCCGGCTATGATGGCCCCGATGCCGTTTCAACGTCCACAAGTCTTTAAGGCTGTTTATTCTGACCGACCAATCCAGGTATTTGGTTGTGAGATGCGCTATACCCCCGTCCTGTTTTGCACCCTCTCATAATTTCCTGGGTCTTTCGAAAGTCCTCCATTTAGAGCCAGATATATTATATAGCGAGGCGGTTTATCCTGCAACATGAAAATCATTCAAAGTCATCCTGCTGTAGCGTCTCCCGTAGCCGATTCCTATGGCAGGGCGGGTGGGACACGGCCTGCCAGGTGCCTGTCAGACGCGATTCCGAACACATTTTTGGCTCCAGACATACACGTTGGCCGGAGGCTGAAAAACGCAGCACCGGCTGGATTTTCCTTGAATGAGAGAGTCGAATCTGCTATAAAGAATGATAGCAAGAACTATACTCGGTGGTTGTTTTGCGTGCTTCGTTTTTGGAGCCTGCCTGACGCTTCATCTGACGGAAGGAGGTGATGGCAGATCATCGTCAACCCTTTGTTCTGACGGGACGTGGGTGGATTGCGTTAAGAGGATACAAGCTGTTATTCGCTCTTTTCTCAAGAGATGAAGAAATCGCGTTATTACCTTAT